>JAAAOL010000068.1 GCA_009908885.1 Bacteroidota bacterium
CGGTGCGTCCGGGCGATACCATCTTCATCGACCGCGAAGACATCGCCGAGTCGCCCGAGATCGCCTCGCTGCTCATCACCGAGGAGAGCTCGCGGCGGCAGGCGCGCATCATGACCACGCAGACCATTATTTCGAGCATCACCGCCGCCGTCTCGCTCATCGCCACGCTGGACCGCTTCGGCGTGTTCGACAACTGATCCCTTCCCACGGCTGATCGCACAAGGTACGATGCAGGGGAGCAAGCCTCCGACTATGGAATCTCAAGACACCACCAACGGGCAGAACGAGGCGCGCGGGCCGGGCGCGGGGCTCAGCGACGACGAACGCGCTGCGCGGTCCGACGAGGCGTTCTGGTCCACCCTCGGCACGCTCTGGCGCTACCGCCGCGTAGTCGTCGGCGTGACGGGCGTGGCCGCCGTCCTGTCCGTCGTCATCAGTCTCCTGCTGCCCAACTGGTATATGGCGTCCGCGCGGTTGCTGCTGCCTGCGCAGAGTGGCCCCGGCATCCTGGCCGGGGCGCTCTCGGAGTTGCCCTCCGCTGCGCAGTCCCTGCTGGGCGACGCCACGGGTGACTATGCGCGCTACCTGGCGATCCTCACCAGCCGCGGCGTGGCCGAACGCGCCGTCGAAGAGTTCGACCTGACGACCGTCTACGAGACGTCGGAGAGTGAGACGCCCGTTTCAGATGCCGTCGAGGCGTTGCGGGGCAACACCGACTTCGTCATCGACGAAGAGTACGATTTTCTAACCGTCGAGGTGCTGGACAAGGACCCCGAGCGGGCGGCGGAGCTGGCGAATTTCTACGTGAAGGAGCTGACCCGGCGCAACGCCGCGCTGTCCTCCCAGTCGGCGGCCAACTTTCGCACGTTCATCGAGGAGCGCTACGAAGAGACCGAGGCCAAGCTGGACTCCGTCCTGAACCGCCTTCGTGACCTGCAGCAGGAGTACGGCGTGATGGACCTGACCACGCAGGGAGAGGTGTTCTACGAGAGCCTGGCCGAGTTGCGTCTTCAGATCATCCAGGCCGAGGCGGATTACGAGCGCCTCCGCAGTGCGTACGGGTCGGAGAATTCGCTCGTCCGTCAGGCCCAGCAGTCGCTGGCCTCGGCGCGGCGAGCCTATCAGCAGGCCCTCAGCGGCGGCGAGCGCCTCATGCCCGTCGCGCAGGACAGCCTCCCCAAGGTGACGCGGCAGTTTTACGAGCTGGAGCAGGAGCGCCTCATTCTGAGCGAGCTCATCAAGTACACGCGCCCCGTCCTGGAGGAGGCCCGCTTCGACGAGCAGCGGCAAGTGGAGGCCGTGCAGGTGGTGGACGCCGCCGTGCCGCCGGAAAAGAAGGCCAAGCCGAAGCGCAGCATCATCTGCATCACGATGACGATCTCGGCCTTCCTGCTGTCGGTCCTCTTCGTGCTCGTCTACGACTGGTGGCGGCGCAGGCACGGCTACTTCGCACAGCGGCTGCGCGCGTCGGCGGCGGTTCCGTCCGGAGAGGTGCGTACGCCGGAGTCTGTCGCGGACCGCTCCTGACCGGGCCGCCGCTTCTGCCTGCTGCCTCGCGCCCCATTCACTGCGGATCAACGACCCCCCTTCCGGATGCAGGGATCGATGGCATCGTGGTTTCGCGTCTCCCCCGAGGCGTTCTGGCGCTGGGGGCGGATCGCGCTGTGGGGCGGCCTGGCCTTCGCGCTGCTGATTCTGGCGTTTCTGGCGTGGGCGCTGCCTGAGGCGTTGCCGTTCGTCCCGCTGGTGCTGATCGCCGGGGCCGGAGCCTGGTGGCTCTTCCAGCGGCCGTTTCTCAACCTGTGTGTCGTCCTGGCCGGGATGTCCGTCATCCTGCGCTACGAGGCGGGCATCCAGGCTACCGAGGTCCTCTTTGGCCTCTACTACCTCACCTTCCTGGCGCACTGGTTCATTACGCGCCTGTTCATCTACCGGGAGCCGGTCCTGCAGAAGCCCGAGGAAAAGGCACTCTTCCTGTTTCTGATCGGCATGACGCTGTCGGTGGGGCTGACGTTCATCTACGGCGGCGTGCTCAAGACGGCCTTCAGCGAGTGGATCGCGCTCTCGATTCTGGGCTTCTACTTTCCCATCAAAGAAGCGAGCGTGCGGGAGGAGCACGGGCTGAAGATCATCTTCGCTATCATCTGCGGCCTCGCGCTCTATGCCGCCTTCTTCAACCTGCTGGAGTACCGTGCGGGCCTGCAGAGCGCCGTCCACATGTGGCAGGTGGTAAGGGGGCGCGTCGTGACGAACGACAACTTGCTGATGGCCTCGTCGCTCCTCACACTGGTGCTCGTCGTCTTCTCGCGGACGTGGCGGATGCGGCTCGGGGCGGGCGTGTTGTTTCTGGTCTGCTTCGCCAGCCTGATCTTTACGCAGAGCCGGGGCTACTGGGCGGCGTTTTTGCTGGGCGCCTTCGTGCTGTTCGTCCTCGTGGATCGACGGCGCAAGGGTTGGATCCTGGCGCTTGGCAGCGTGGGCTTCGTAGCTGTGTTCGGCGCGGGCCTGCTGGTGCTGGGGGATACGATGTTCGTGATCCTGTCGAGCCTGGGGAGCCGCTTCGCGTCGATCAGCACGGCCATCTTCGAGGACGTGTCGCTGCGGGCGCGGTTCATTGAGGCACTGGCTGCCCTCGAGCACATCAAAACGAATCCCATCCTCGGGCACGGACTCGGTGTGGAATACCGTTTCTACTACCTGCCGCTAAAGACCGATGTGGTGCGTACGTTTATCCACAACGGGTACGTCTCGCTGTGGTACCGCTTCGGGCTGTGGGGCCTCGGGCTCGTCCTCTTCGTATGGGGGACGGGCATCTGGCGGGGTATTCAGGTGTTCCGGCGGGAGCATGCGTCGCACGTTGCCCGGGTGATCGGGCTGGGGGCGGCCTGCGCGCTGACAGCGTTCCTGCTCTCGGCCAATACGTCGAACCCGCTCTACCTGAGCGATGCGACGTTCATCATTACGGCTCTGCTGGGGCTGGCCGGAGGCGCGTATGCGCGGTGCGAGCAGGCGAACGCCGGGGCTGCACCGGATACGGAGTAGACGGAGATAGCGATGATCCAGAAGCGGAGGGTGCTCGTCAACGCGCTGATGGCCGTCGTGCAGGTGGTCGTCAACGGCGGGGCCATGCTGGTGCTCTACCGCTTCCTGCTCGATACCATCGGGGCGGCCGACTTCGGCGTGTGGGCCCTCGTGCTCTCGTGGACGACGGCGACGAGCGTGGCCAGCCTGGGCCTCTCGGGCGGGGCGCTCAAGTTCGTCTCGCAGTATCTGGCGCGTGCGGACCGCGAGCACGTCGTCCGCATCGTGCAGACGGGCCTGCTGTCCGTGGCCGTCGTCCTCGGCGTGGTGCTCGTGGCGCTCTATCCGCTGCTGGGCAAGGGCCTCACGCTCGTCGTCGAGCCGGAGAGCCAGGTCCCGGACGCCCTCGCCATTCTGCCCTATGCCCTCGGCTCCTTCTGGCTCATGTCCATGTCGGCGGTAGTGCTCTCGGCCCTAGATGGGTTTCAGCGGGTCGACCTGCGGAGCGCCGTCGTGACGGGGGGGATCCTGGTCTACGTCGGGCTGGCGTTCGTCTTCGTGCTGGACCGGGGGCTCATCGGGCTGGCGCAGGCGCAGGTGCTGCAGGCGGCGCTGCAACTGGGAGCGGCGTGGGTCGTGCTGCACCGGCTGCTGCCGCGCCTGCCGTGGGTGCCGTGGCGCTGGCACAAGGGCGCGTTCAAGGAGATGCTGGGCTACGGGCTCAACCTGCAAGTTATCTCCGTGGCGAAGATGTTCTTCGAGCCGACGACCAAGACGCTCCTGTCGCTCTTCGCCGGGGTGAGTGCGGTGTCGTTCTTCGAGATGGCGCACAAACTCGTCTTCCAGCTGCGGACGATCATCGTCGAGGCGCACCGGGCGCTGGTGCCGACGCTGGCCGACCTGCAGGAACGCAAGCCGGAATTGCTGCGGGATGTGTACGCCACCTCACAGCGTCTCCTGCAATTTCTTATCCTGCCATCGCTGCCGCTGCTTCTGGCTCTCACGCCGCTCCGCTCATCTCCCGGTTGTGGATCGGTCGCTACGAGCCGCAGTTCGTGCTCTTCGCCGTGGTGGTCGCGCTCGGCTGGTTTCCCAATATGTTTTCGAATCCGGCGTACTTCGCCAACATGGGCACCGGGCACCTGCGGTGGAACGTGTATGGACACCTGGCTATGGGGGGGCTGAATGCGGTGCTCGGCGGGCTCCTCGGCTGGCAGTTCGGCGGGGCGGGCGTCGCCGTCGGCTTCGTCGTGGCGCTACTCGTTGGCAGTTTCATGGTGGCGGCGGAATATCACCATCGACTCGGCATTCGCACGGCGTCGTTCGTAAAGAGTGATAGCCTCCGCCTCGGAGCTGCTAGTTTGATCGGGATGGGCGCCGTGGTGGGGCTGTGGCTTGCGCTTCGAGACGTGTGGCATCCGGTGCTACTGACGGGTCTCGTGCTTGCCGTCTACCTGGTTCTCATCGGTTGGCCGCTGTGGACGCACGCGATGCGACCCCGCGTGGTGGGGTGGGCCCTGAGCCTGCTACGCCGGAATACCCCGCCGGAGGCATCTGCCGAGCCGACGCCTACCTCTGAGGTCGCCTGAGGCCGATTGTCAAGGTCGAATGGTGTAGCGACCGCACGGCTTCGAGTCATCCAGTCAACCAATCCTGTTCTCTACCGGCTGTGGACCACGTGGAAGCATCGTCCGGCGACGTGAACGCGGCATCGTCCGGGGAGGGCCTGCGCCTCTGCGTGCAATGGCCCCGCTTCGGGCCGTACCACCTCGCGCGGCTCCGGGCCGTCCACCGGTTCCTCGCAGCGCGCGGCGGCGACCTCGTCGGGCTGGAGACGGCGGGGCGGGAGGCGACCTATGCCTGGCGTCAGGAGGACGCCGCGACAGCCTTCCGGCGGGAGCAGGTTTTCCCTGAATCGCAATTCGAGGCCATCGATCCGCGACGGATGCACCGGGGCGTCGTGGCGGCGCTGGATCGTCTGCAGCCGGACGCCGTGGCGATCAACAGCTACAGCCTGCCCGATGCGCGGGCGGCGCTGTGGTGGGCGCGGCAGCACCGGCGCGTGGCCATCCTGATGAGCGACAGCAAGGCCGACGATGCGCCGCGATCGGCCTGGCGCGAGGCGCTAAAGCAGCAGATCGTGCAGGCGTTCGATGCCGCCCTCGTGGCCGGAACGCCGCAGCGCGCCTATTACGCAAGCCTCGGTCTGCCGGAGGCCTGCATCTTCACCGGCTATGACGTGGTGGACAACGCCTTCTTCGCAGAGGGCGCGGCACGCGCCCGGCAGCATCCGGAAGCGGTGCGCCACCTCCCCGGACTGGCAGACGACACGCCGTTCTTCCTCGCGTCGAACCGCTTTATTCCGCGCAAAAACCTGGGGACGCTACTGCGCGCCTACGCGGCCTACCGGCAGCGCGCGACGCAGCCGTGGCGCCTCGTGCTGCTCGGCGATGGGCCGGAGCGGGCTCGGCTCGAAGCACTGGCGGCGGATGTCGCGGGCGTGACGTTCGCAGGGTTTCGGCAGGTGGAGGAGCTACCGGCCTACTACGGGCTGGCAGCGGTCTTCGTGCATCCGGCGCGTCGCGACCAGTGGGGGCTCGTCGTCAACGAGGCGATGGCTTCCGGGCTGCCCGTGCTCGTCTCGACGGGGGCGGGCTGCGCGCACGACCTCGTGCAAGACGGCGAGAACGGTTTCCGCTTCGACCCGGAGGACCCGGAAGCACTGGCCGAGCTGATGCGCCGGATGGCGAGTGCGGAGGCGGATCTCGACGCGATGGGGCAGCGCTCCCGGCAGATTATCCGCCGCTGGTCGCCGGAGGTCTTTGCCGAGCGGTTGTGGGCCGCCGTGCAGGCCGGGCAGTCGCGCGCCGACCGGTCGCTGAGCGGGGGCGCGTGGCTGGTGCTGGGCGGACTCCGGCTGGCTGCGCGCCCGCACGCTCGGTGGAGGCCTTCCACAGCGTCGAGACGTGACGAGGCGCGGGCTACGTGGCCTCGCAGTCCGACAGCGCGTGCACGGCACGCAGCGTCTCGCCCGCCAGGCGGTCGAAGTAGGCCAGGTCCTCGGCGTCGAAGTGTTCTTCATAGTCGCCGCTGGTCCCGCTTCGGAAGAGGGTGGACGTGTACTCGGTGCGGCGGACGTACCGCGCCCAGAGCTTGCCCAGCTTGTCGGCCGCGCGCAGCCACCACAGCCGGTTCGTGCCGAGGACCGGAGTGCGGACGACGTCGGTGATCGTCTCTGGGAGGGACTGTCCCAGGGAGTCTCCGAGGTGCGCGACGGCCTGTCGAGGGCAGTAGCGCAGCGTGTGAAAGGGGAGTGGGAGCGCATCGGGTCGCGCAAGCCATCCGCTCACGTGCTCACGCCAGTATTCGACCCGGCTCAGGTCGCCGTCGTACGTGTCGCCGTCGTGATCGTTAGGCTGCCGCAGGAACGTGCGGAAGGGGACGCCCGCCAGCGCGTCGTTGTACGACTTCATGTAGTAGTACAGTGACGTCATCACGTCCCGACCGTCGCGGCACACGTAGAGGAGGGCCGCATCGTCCATCAGCTCCTCGACGAACGCGACGACCGCGCTGCGGTGCTCGAAGAAGCCCGCCACGTCCGTGTGCATGTGGCTCTTCACGATGCGCGGCCCCTCGGATAGGGCGTCCTGGAGGGTGCGGACTGGAAGCGGGTCGTCATGCCGTCTCGTCAGGCGGTCCAGGTTCAGGTAGGGCTGATCGTAGGCGTCGAAGTTGTGGCGGATCGTGTCGATCGCCAGGTGGGTCCCCGAGCGCGGATGCGAGAT
>JAAAOL010000383.1 GCA_009908885.1 Bacteroidota bacterium
GCGCGCTCGTCGTCACCTCCTTCAGCGGAAGGCCCTCCTCCTTCCAGAAGTAGAGCAGAAAATAGTCGATGAGCGCCGGGATGTCCTCGCGGCGCTGGCGCAGCGGCGGGACGCGGATGTGGATGACGTTGAGCCGGTAGTACAGATCGCGTCGGAAGCGCCCTGTGTGCACCTCCGCCGTGAGGTCCTTGTTGGTCGCCGCGATCAGCCGCACATCGACCTCCTGGGGCGCGCGTCCGCCCAGCGGCGTGATGCGGCCTGCCTCCAGCACGCGCAGGATCTTCGCCTGCGTCGGGAGACTCATGTCGCCGATCTCATCGAGGAAGAGCGTGCCGCCATCCGCCTGAGCAAATTTGCCCGCGTGGGCCCGCGAGGCCCCGGTGAAGGCTCCCTTTTCGTACCCGAAGAGCTCGCTTTCGATGAGGTCTTCGGGTACGGCGGCCGAGTTCACCACCACGAACGGCGCCCCCGAGCGGTCGCTTTTCTGGTGGATGGCGTGTGCCACGAGCTCCTTGCCCGACCCGCTCTCGCCCGTGATGAGCACCTTGCTGCCGGTCTGCGCTGCCCGGTCGATGAGCGCGTAGATCTCACGCACGGCGGGGCTAGACCCGATCATTCGATACGCCTGACTCACCTCGTCCAGCAGGCGGTCCCGCTCGCGCTGTAGCTGCACCTTGTCGAGCGCGTTGCGCACCGTCAGCAGAATGCGCTCCTGCGAGACCGGCTTCTCCAGAAAGTCGTACGCCCCCAGCCGCGTGGCCTCCACCGCCGTGCGGATCGTCCCTTCCCCGCTGACGATGACGACGGGCACGTCCATGCCGTTGCCAGCGAGATGACGCAGCACGTCCATGCCGGAGACGCGGGACCGCTCCAGCTTCAGGTCCAGCAGCGTCAGATCGACGGGACGCGCTGCGAGCACCTCCAACGCCTGCTGCCCGTCGGGCGCCTCTTCCGTATCGTACCCGGCATCGCGCAAGATGCCCCGGAGGTTCTCGCGCAGATAGGGGTCGTCGTCGACCACGAGCACGCGGGCGCTCCCTGCTTCCGAGGCCTTGTCGGGACGCGTCATGACGGTACGATGCTCATCGGTTCAGGCGCCACGGGAAGGTGGAGGCTAAAGACGGACCCCACGCCGGGTTCGCTCTCTACTTCGATAAAGCCACCGTGATGCTCGATGGCCTTCTTGACGAGGGCGAGGCCCAGCCCGGTCCCGAACTCCGAGGTGGTAAACCCCGGCTCGAACAGGCGGGCTTGATCCTCTTTCGGGATGCCGCGTCCGTTGTCCTGCACCTCCAGGACCACGTAATCCTTCGGCACGTAGTCCGCATGGCCGGAGCGCAAATTCGATACCGAATACGTGGAAATCGTGATGCGTCCTCCACCCGGAAGGGCCTGGACGGCGTTGGCGACCAGGTTGTCCAGGACGGACTGCATCTGCTCGCGGTCGAGGATGACGGCGGGCTCGTCGGACGGCACCTCCAGGATCAGGTCGACGTCGGGGGGAAGGTCGCGCCGTAGCTCATCCTGCAGGCTGCACACGAAGGTGCTGACATCCGTTTTGACCAGCTCCAGGGCATCTCCATCCAGCACCTTCATGAACTGCTTGGCCGTGCGCCGCAGCTGCGTGACCCGGTCGATGATGCGCTCGGCGTAGGCATCGAACGCGGCGGCCTCACTGGCCGGGACGCGGCGGTGATACTCGCTCTGCAGGCGCTGCGTCGTCAGCAGAATGTTCGTCAGCGGGTTTTTGATATCGTGCGTGACCTTCCGGGCCATCATCGCCCATGCCCTGGCGTCCAGCGCACCCCTTTTGGAGGAGCGCTCGTGGAAGGCGATCAGCCAGTGCGGACGCCCCTCTGCTTCTGGAGAGAGAGGCACCATCGTGACATGCACCGGGCGCTCTCGCCCGTTTCCGGGAAGCGCGAATTCGTCGTCGTACTGGCGCGGCTCCCGCCTCAGCGCCTCGTGAAGGAAGGAGGCGAGCGCGGGCGTCGTTCCGAATACCTCCCCGTACGTGACCCCCTCGATGCGGCCTGCTTCGTCGAAGCCGAGCCAGCCGCACAGCGTCGGGTTGATCCGGAGGATACGGCCCTGCGGGTCCAGCAGCAGGAACCCTTCCGTAGCGAGATCCAGAGCCGCCGTCCCGGCTTCCTCCATCAACCGCCGACGCCGATACAGCCTGTGCACTCCGGCCGTGACCGCCACGACCACCAGGACGCCCAGCAGCCCCAGCACCGTCGGTCCGTACCGGTACAGCCCGTACAGCGGATTGGGCGTCAGATCCAGCGCGAAGGCCTTGCCATCGAACGGGTCTTCCTCGGTAGCCAACAAGTACGGCCGGACCCCCACCCCGCGACGCATGAGTCCCATGACAGCCTTCGCCGGATACGTGGCTTTGACGTCTAATTCCGGACTCAGCAGCACGAAGTCGTTGCCTTCATGGATCGTCAGAACGAGTTCATCGACACCGTCGCCGTCGACGTCAGGCCATACATGAAACCGGTTCAATCCAGAGGCAATGCGACGACGACGGCGGACGGTAAACTGACTGTCGAGCACCCACACCTCGTCGGGATAGCGGACGACGACGATCTCCGGCGTCGCATCGTGATTTAGGTCGACCAGATGAGAATCCCCGAAAGGCTCGTTGTACGTCCGTGCACGCAGGGTGCGCCATGTCCCCGGCTCGACCAGTTCGAAGCGCGCCTCTGCCGGGTTCGACGACGAGGTCGTCGCGGTGAGCAACAACTCGCGGGTCCCATCTCCGTCGAGGTCGTCATACCCCAGCCCGAGGCCGGACCAGCGGTTTCCCTGCTCTCTGGACCAGACGATACGCGGCGCGGGCGTGAACTGGAAGACGATCAGGTAGGAGTGCTGATCGTCGAAGCCCCCTTCGCTGGCTCCATTGTTCGGGGCGAACGTCGCCACCACCAGTTCCAGCTTCCCGTCCCCATCGAGGTCGTCGAGAACGCTTTTTCCGCTGAGAAACGCCCCAACGGTTTTCGCCCCTACCAGCGTGCCTTCAGGGAGGCGATGGACGAATACGCCTCTCGGCGAGCGCGCAAGGCCCGTGCTGAGGATCGTTATGAGTTCCTGCTGCCCGTCGCCGTCGAGGTCGCTGACGAAAAAGCGCTGCACGAACGGATCCCACGGAATCGTTCCTGCGGGCTCTTTGCGCGGAGCCCCACGGGTGAGGAAGAAGCTGAGGCGTTTTTGACCGTGGGCATCGAGGACGCTCAGAAACAGCGAGTCGCTGCGGATGAACGGCAGCAGGATTTCCTGACGCTCATCGCCCATCACGTCGAGCACGTGGGCGGGAAGCAGGCGCCCTTCATAGTTGACCTGCTCGATCGTCTGGCCGTCGTGGTTTTTCAGCCAGAGCGCCTCCACGCCGCCCAGGTCAGCGCTCGGCGTGTGGTAGAGCAACACCTCGTCTTTCCCGTCACCGTCCAGGTCCGCCGTCTGGGTATACAAACCGAAATCCCGCACCTTCTCCAGCCGGTACGGCAGTTCGTCCGGGTCGAGCGTGGGCGACCCGCAGGCCAGCAGCATGGTCGCACAGGTCACGATGAGGCCGAGGCGGATGAGGATACGCTGCATCTGGGTTTGTCTATCGATTATTGGAGATCAAACCTATGCTGGGTTTGCCCTTTGGACTGACTAACCTTTGGATTTTCCTCTGCACTACATTGGCGCATGCCGCTTTCATTGCCCGGAATTCGAGGGGATACGCCCGTCCGGCATGCTGTTTGAGTTGCTATGGGACACCCCTCCGCCCCCTCTCATGTAGCTACCTTTCGTAATGACTGAGGCCCCGCCCCTTCCTGATCTTCCCGACAGCGCCGCCACCGACGACGACGTGCTGTACGTGGCCGACCATGACCTCCGCATCGTCCACGTCAACGACGGCTGGCGCAGCTTCGCCAGCAACAACGGCGGCGAACGTGTCCTCGGCGACGGCTGGAACCCGCACGTGCTGGACAACTTCAGCGGGAGCGAGCGGACGCGCTGGCAGGCCATCTACCGCGCCCTGCTGAACGGGCAGCTTCCGGAGCACGAGGAGGAGTTCATCTGCCCCTCGCCCGTCGAGCGCCGCCTCTACAAGCTCCGCATCACCCCGCGCCGCGACGACGACGGCGACGTCGCCTTCCTGGTCCACCATGCCGTCCGCATCGACAAGAACGCGTCCGACGCGGACGAGGGCGAGAGCCCCGACCCCGAACAGGCCATTCGCGAGGACGCGCCCGAGGAGCTCACCCTCCGGGCCTACCGCGCCTACATCGTCGAGCAAGACATCCGCCTGCAGCACGTGCAGGAAGCCCACGCCATCCGTCCGCTGGAAGAGGCCGGGGGCGACTTCCTGTGGCGGCGCGAGTACGACTCGGGCATCTGCGACATCGTGATGGGCGATGCCATGGGCCACGGCCTGGATGCCGCCCGCACCGCCCTCCGCGTCGTCCTCACGCTGGACGACCTCGTCGCGGACGACCGGACGCTGGAGGACACGATCCAGGCGCTGAACCGCAGCTTCTTCGACGGAAGCGCCAAGCGGGACGACGCCACCTTCGCCACCGGGCTCTACCTCCGCCTGCTACCCCGGAAGCACTGCGTGTACGCCTGCAGCTTCGGCCACAACAATCCCATCTTCTCCCGCTCAGGCCGCCTCCCGATCGAGGGCGGCATGCCCGTCGGCCTCGTCCCAACCGACGACGTCTATCCGGCCGTCCCCATCGACCTGGACGAGCACGGGACGCGCTTTCTGACCTACACCGACGGCGTCACCGAGCAGTTCAACCCGGCGGGAGACATGTTCGGCGAGGACCGCCTGGAAGCCGTCTTCGCCGCCACCCTGAACCAGTCGCTCGCCGATCAGCTGCGCACCATCCTCCGCACGCTGGAGTCCTATCGCGGCGCGGCGCTGACCAAGGACGACCAGACGCTCCTCGCCATCGAGTGCGAGCCGGCAGGAGAGGCGGTCAGCAGTTGACAAGATCCCCCCGGACGCCTAGCTTGTTTCACATGTGGATCTCCTCACCATCGACGCCACGGAGGTGACACCGTGAAAGCGCTCTGCTCCCTGCTCCTTCTGCTCGCCATTTCTTTCTTCGCCCCCAGTGCCTTCGCCCAGGAGGCTGCGTCCGACACGCTGTCCGCGGCGCCGGACACCACCAGCGTCTACCTCTCGCCCGAAATGCAGGAGGTGAAGACCGTCATCGATCGCTTCGGGCGGCTCTGGGAGGACGAGGACATGGACGCCTTCGCCGACCTCATCGCCCACGACGACGACATGATCGTCATCGGCACGGACGACGCGGAGTATGTCATCGGCTACGAGCAGTTCAAGACGGCGCGCGAGGAGCAATTCACCTCGTACGAGAACGTCGAGTACAACATCTACGACCAGTCGATCAAGCTGTCCGAGTCGGGCGACGTGGCCTGGTTCGCCGAGACGTTCGACCTCTTCCTCCTGGCCCAGGGCGAGCCGGTCAGCCTCGAAGGCATCCGCCTGACGGGCGTCCTCGAAAAGCGCGACGGCGACTGGAAGATCGTGCAGCTGCACACGTCGGTGCCCGTGGAGGGGCAGGCGGCGGAGTATTAGGGTTCAAGTCGGCAGGTCGCAGGGGCGCAGGTCCGCGACAGCCGGTGCGGTCCCTGCGCGCGCGGTTGGCCTCGTCCGACCGCCAAGGTCACCTGTGATCGCACGTCGCGTTTCGCTGATTCCTCGTCTGCCTGCCGAAACGCCCCGTCACGTCGGCCCGTTGAAGGGCGTGCTATGGAAGAGAAGACCGCGATTGCCGACGCCCGCACCGCCCCCGAGGACCGCGTCAACGTGAAGGCGCTGGACCGCGAGGGCCTGGAAGCCTTCGTCCAGACGCTGGGCCAGCCCGCCTACCGGGGCCGCCAGCTCTACAAGTGGCTCTATGGCAAGGGGGCGACGACGTTCGACCTGATGACGGACCTGCCGAAGGACTTCCGCGCCGAGCTGTCCCGCAAGGCCGCCATCGAACGGATCCGCCTCGACCAGCTACAGACGGCGAGCGACCAGACCGTAAAGGCGCTCTTCGACCTCCCCTCGGGCCGCAAGATCGAGACGGTGCTGATCCCCGACATCGACGAGCGCGGCGACGCCCGGCGGCTGACGGTGTGCGTCTCCAGCCAGGTGGGCTGCGCGATGGGCTGCACCTTCTGCGCGACGGGCCTGATGGGCTTCCAGCAAAACCTGACCGCGGGCGAGATCTTCGACCAGGTCTGGTTCATGAACGACCTGGCCCAGCAGCGCTACGGGCAGCCGATCTCCAACATCGTCTACATGGGCATGGGCGAGCCGCTGCTCAACTACGACAACGTGCTGCAGAGCATCGCCCTCCTCACCGACGAGGACGGTCTCGGCCTCTCGCCGCGCCGCATCACCGTCTCGACCGTCGGCCTGGCCCGCCGCATCAAGCAACTGGCCGACGACCGGACACGGGTCAACCTGGCCGTCTCGCTGCACGCGCCCACCGACGCGCAGCGCAGCGCCATCATGCCCGTCAACCGCGCCACATCGACCGACCTTTCGGCGCTCAAAGAGGCCATCCAGTACTACACCCGTACGACGGGCCGGATGGTGACGTACGAGTACTGCATGTTCGCGGGCGTGAACGACCGCCCGGAGGACGCGCACCACCTGGCGGACGTCGTAAACTGGGCGCCGAGCAAGGTGAACCTCATCATGTACAACCCGGTGGAAGGCCTCGGCTTCGACCGCACGCCCGAGGACGACCTCGACCAGTTCATCCAGGTGCTCGTGGATCGCGGCGTGAC
>JAAAOL010000326.1 GCA_009908885.1 Bacteroidota bacterium
CAGATCGTCCTGGTGACGAGCCCCTACAATCAGGAGAACCGTACGTTCATCGGCCCCACGCAGAATGGATGGCGTCCGCTGTGGGACATCGAACTGTCCGACGGCACCTCGCTGAGCAACACCATCGTGCCCGTTCGGGCCGAATTCCTGGTCTCCTCGCAGCCCGTCGCCACCGACACGCCCTCGGAGCTGCCGGAGCAGGTCGCATTGCAGCAGAACTTCCCGAACCCGTTCAACCCGACGACGACGATCCGCTACAGCTTGCCGCAGTCCGGCGCGGTCACGCTGGCCGTGTACGATCTGCTGGGCCGTCAGGTCACCACGCTCGTGGATGGCGTGCAGACGGCCGGAGCCCACACGGTCACTCTGGACGCCAGCGAGTGGGCCAGCGGGCTCTACTTCTACACGCTCCAGGCCAACGGGCAGCGCCAGACGCGCCGCATGGTGCTCGTCAAATAGTTTTCCGGTTGCTGGTTGGCTAGTTACTGGTTTGTCAGGAGAGCCAACAACCAATCAACCAGCAACTAAGAAACTAACAACCAGTCATCCCATGTCCCGCATCATCCAGACGGGCATGACGCCCGCCAAGCGTCGCCACGCGCACCGCCGCTCCTGCGCCGAGGTGCTGCGGCTCCTGGCCCAGCGCGCCGCGTTCGACGCCGAGGCGAAGGACATGACGGCCTTCCTCGTGCACAACCTGCGCGGTATCTTCGAGACCATCGACGAGAGCGCCCATTCCTGGGACGAGCGTGGCTACTGGCGCAAGGCAGAGCGCCTGCGGGCCGACTGGCTGTGGAGCCGCACCGCCGCCGACGAGCTGGAAGCGCTGATCCGCGCGGCGCAGTGGGAGGCGGTGCCGCCGCAACTCATCGATCTCCTTCCCCACTTCGAGGACGTCACCGTCAAGACCATCACCCGCAACGCCGACTGGTGGTGTGGGGCGCTCCGGGCGCTGCTGCGCTCGCCCGACGCGTAGCGCCTGTCGCCGCATCGCCACCAGCCGCTGACCGCGACCGACCATGAGCGAAACGTCTTCTCAGCTGGCCCCCGGCGTGCTGCTCGTCGCCCACCCCATGCTGGGCGATCCCAACTTCCGGCGGTCCGTCGTCCTGATCTGCGAACACAGCCCCGACGGGAGCTTCGGCCTGATCCTCAATCGCCCGCTCGACCTCGAACTGGGCGACGTGGTGGACGGCCTCGCCGGGGACGACCTGCTGTCGCTCGGTGGACCCGTGCAGCAAGATACCCTCCACTTTCTGCACCGCCACGACGACGTGCTGGAGGGCGCCATCCCGGTCATGGAGGGCGTCCACTGGGGCGGTGACTTCGAGATGGTCAAGACGCTCGTCTGGGCCGAGCAGGCCTCCCCGCGCGACCTGCGCTTCTTCCTGGGCTACGCCGGGTGGTCGGGCGGACAGCTTGAAGAGGAGGTAGACGAGGGCGGCTGGTTCCTCACGCCCGCCACCGACGATCTGGTCTTCTCCGACGCCCCGCAGCAGCTCTGGCGCACCGTCCTGCGACGGATGGGCGGCGAATACGCCCTCCTCGCCAACTTCCCGGACGATCCGCGGATGAATTAGGCGGTCTCCGGTCGACAGGTCTGGGAGGTCGCAGGTCAATGCGCGTGGTCGGTTCTGCAGAGCATGGGTTCATCAGTCGTCCCGTTCCCGTCTCTACAGTGCTGGGAATGACGCACCGGCGTTTTGAGGTCGCATCCCTCGACGTGCAGCATCTCGTGCGAAGTGGCTCAGAACGGTGTAGTTGACGACTGATACCGTCGTCGCTTATCGATGTCCGCAACCCTGAGAAAGTGATGCGTGAATATGCGCTGATGGAGCGATGCCCCGTGTCCCTTCACGCACCACGGACCACGCACCACGACAGGAGACATCAGGATCAGTCAACAAATACGGAAACTTGAAAATGTAAGCGCTTTCTTCGTTCCTTATAGGTGCCGCCGCACCGCCCCCTCGGTCGTGAAATGCGCCCCACCGACCCACCCTAAACCCCATGAGAACGCTGATCTCGGCGATGTGCCTGTGCATCGCTTTTGTTTTTATCCTGAATGTAAGCGCTTACGCACAGCGGTCGCCCGATGTCATCATGCAGGGCTTTTACTGGGATACCCATCCCGGTGTCACAAATGACTTGGTGGATGGCGGCATCTGGTGGGATTCCCTGGCCGCCACGGCCTCCACGATGGCGCAGGCCGGATTTCAGATGGTCTGGACCCCGCCGCCGACGAAAGGCTTCGGGGGCGTGTGGGACATGGGCTATGGGTTGTATGACTACTACGACTTCGGCGAGTATGATCAGAAGGGCACTACCCGCACGCGCCACGGTTCGCGAAGTCAGATGGAAAACGCTATCGCCGCACTTCAAGGAGCTGGATTGGACGTCATGTTCGACGTCGTGCTCAACCATCGGGGTGACGCGGACGCGCAGCAGCCACACGAATGCAATGACGGTGAGAACCCCGATGACTACACGGTCTTCACGCCCGCCAGCGGCATTCTCAACTCCAACGCGTCGCACTTTCATCCCAATAATCAACATTGCGACATAGACCCGGATTATCACAATCCGATCTTCTTTCAAGACGTCTGTCACTTCAATCCGAACAACGATCAAACTCTGCAGGACGAGAGTGGGACGACGCTGCCCTGGTATTTCGGGTCGCACACCCTGGGGGAGATGGGCGACTGGCAGATCCTCTGGGGGCGCTATTTAACCCAAACCCTCGGCGTGGACGCCTTTCGGATCGACGCGGTAAAGCACATCGAACCCGGATTTACCGCGCCGTGGCTGGTCGAACTGAACGATGGGGCGCAGCCGTTCGCCGTGGGGGAGTTCATCGGCGACGCGGGGTCTATCAAGTCGTACCGCGATCAGGTAGAGAGCTTCGTGTCAACGTATGGTGATGGGACGAAGGACGCGAATCTCGCGATGTTCGACTTTCCCCTGCGCGACGCGCTGAAGGCCATGTGCAATGACGGATCGGGCGGCTATGACGTGCGTGGCTTGAACGGGGCAGGCCTGCACTTCGCCGGAGTGTCGAGCGAGGACGTGGTGACGTTCGTCGAGAACCACGACAAGGACCGGATCGGCTTCGTGGGAGCGAGTTGCACGGAGGCGGGCGCAATCTGCTCCTCCGACAGCAGCACGCCTCCGGGGTCGTGCCCCGACAACTGTCTCAAACTAGGACAAGCCGATGATCACAGCCCGGTGGTGCAGGACAAGCACATGGCCTATGCGTACCTGATGGCTGCGGAGGGACGCCCGACGGTCTTCTGGAAGGACTACTGGCCCAACTGGTATGGCCTGAAGCCCGAGATCGACCTGCTGATGCTGCTGCGGCGGCACATGGCCGGGGGCGAGTCGGCGCAGATGAACTTGCTCGGTCCGAGTGGCGGCGATGGATCATCGGCCCTGACCGACCTGTGGGCGCTGCGCCGTGTGGGCGACGGCAGCACGACAGGCATGATCCTGACCCTGAACGACAACCCGACCACCACGCTCGAAACGTACGTCGATACACCGTTCGCCGGGCAGGAGCTGAAAGACTATTCGGACGCCTTCCTCTTCCAGTCGACCGCGACGGCCGGGGATGGGCGCGCGCTGGTCAAGGCCGGAGCGCGCAACTACGCCTGGTACGCGCCGACGGGCCTCTACCCACAGCCATCGAGCGAGCCCTCCAGTGCGTTCACCCTGGAGGCGGACCCCGGCGGCAAGCTGCACTACGTCGTCCTCCGCGCCGCCGACGCGGCCAACTTCGTGATCGACGGCACCCCGATCCAGGCGGGCGACGAGGTGGCCGTCCTCGGGCCGTCGGGCACGGACGTGGCGGGCATCGGGCGCATCGGTCAGAGCGTCCGGTGGGACGGCACGCACGACATGATCATCGAGGTGCTGGGCAACGCGACGTCCACCACCGGCAACGGTCGGCTCAACCCCGGCGACCCGCTGCAGCTCGTCGTACGTTCGTCGGCGACGGGACAGCAGCACGTGATCGCCGATGCCCAGTTCGCGCCATCGGGGCAGGCGTTTACCTTCTCAGCCGATCGCCTCGCCTCGCGGGGCGGCAGCACGCCCTTCTCCGTGACGACTTCGGCCACGGACGCGTACACGGTCGGCGGCATCTCGCGGGTGACCTCGTTCGAGCCGACCGCTCCGACTATTACGGTCGATGGAGACCTGTCAGAGAACGATTACATCTCAGTGGCCACGAAACAGAACGGCAACACAGGGTTCGGCTCGAATATCGATGTGTCGGAGATTATCTATGCCGTCGATCCGGCCGGGGAAAAGATATACCTCGGTGTGGAATCGAAGCTCAATACGGGGTCGACGGATGGCATCGGCCTCTGGCTCAATGTGACGGGGAGCGGAGCGCCGACGGGGGCCGCTGCAGGGAGCAACCTTGGCATCAACACGGGCGGCAACTTCCACTACATTAACGACGGCGGTGGGGGACAAGCCAACCTCGCCTACAAGGCTGATTTTGAGGTGGACGCCATGCTGGCAATTCGTCAACTCAATGGCACGAATGCAGATATGTTCGGGGGAGACCTGATCGGCACCACGGGCGCGGCCTTCGTGTGTCAGACCACCCTCAGCGGCGCCTCCTGTACCGGAGGGCCGTTCGACTTCGATGGCGATGGTAACAGCGGCAGTATCACCTTCGCCTTCAACAACGGCGGCGGGGCCGATCAGGGATGGGAAATATGCATCGATTTCGACGTGCTGGGCGCCGCTCCTGAACACGATATCGAAACGTTTGCCATGGTCGTCAGCGAGACGGCATTCTTCTCCGACGTGACCGTGCCTGGTAATGTGACGACAGGGAATCCAGGCTTCAACGCGGACTTCGGTGCCCTAAGCGGCGGACCGTACAACACCAGTCCGGTACCACTCCCCGTCGAACTCACGGCCTTCGACGCGGTGCTGGACGGGACGACGGCCCGGCTGCGCTGGACGACGGCCTCGGAGACGAACAACGCGGGCTTCGAGGTGCAGCAGCGGCAAGAAGGAGGCGCGGACGCTCGCTGGCAGGAGGTCGGTTTCGTCGGCGGGGCGGGCACGACGGAGCAGCCGCAGCGCTATGAGCATGCCATCACGGGCCTCGCCCCGGGGCGGCATCAGTTCCGGCTCAAGCAGGTCGACTTCGACGGTGCCTTTGAGTATTCCCCGACCGTCGAGGTCATCGTCGGGCTGACGACGCCGCACGTCGTCGAGCCGGTCTATCCGAACCCGGTCGTGGCGACGAGCACGTTTCAGTTCGCCGTCCAGCAGGGGCAGCACGTCGACGTGGCGCTGTACGATGCGCTGGGGCGGCGTGTGCGGTCGCTCTACGACGCCCAGGCCCCGGCCGAGGTGCTGCAGCGCGTCCGCATCGACGGCGCGGGCCTGCCGAGCGGCACCTACTTCGTCCGCGTGGACGGCGAGACCTTCGCCGAGACGCAGCAAATCGTGATCGTCCCGTAAGTCGGGGAGCGATGGGGCGGGGTGGACGTACACGGAGGTACCACGCGCCATCGTCCCATCGCCCATCACCTCATGTCCGCTCCTGCCCCCTGGGTTCGCGACGACAACGCGGCCCTGTTTACGGACCTCTACCAGCTCACCATGCTCCAGGCCTACTGGCGTGAGGGCATGAACGAGGTGGCCGTCTTCGACCTCTTCAGCCGCAGTCTGCGCGAGCGCAACTACCTGCTCGCCTGCGGGCTCGACACGGTCCTGCACTTCCTGGAGACGCTGCGCTTCACGGACGAGGCGCTGGACTACCTCGCCACGCTGGACGCGTTTGAGGACGACTTTCTGGACGACTTGGCGGACTATCGCTTCGCGGGCGACGTGTACGCCGTGCCGGAAGGCACCCCGGTCTTTCCCGATGAGCCCATCGTCGAGGTCGTCGCGCCGATTCAGCAGGCGCAGCTCGTGGAGACGTTCCTGCTCAACCAGATCACGTACCAGACCAATCTGGCGACCAAGGCGCGGCGTGTGGTGGAGGCCGCGCAGGGACGCACCATCGCCGACTTCGGGATGCGCCGGATGCATGCCGCCGACGCGCCCCTCCGAGCCGCCCGCGCGGGCTACATCGCCGGGGTGCATGCGACTTCCAACGTGCTGGCCGGGCACCTCTTCGACATTCCGGTGACGGGCACGATGGCGCACAGCTACGTGGAGGCGCACGACCGCGAGATGGACGCCTTCCGTGCCTTCGCCGAACTGTATCCCGAGACGACGCTGCTGGTGGACACGTACGACACGCTCGACGGCGTGCGCAAGGTGGTGGACCTGGCCGAAGAGTGGGGCGACGCCTTTCGCGTCGCGGCCATCCGTCTCGACTCGGGCGACCTCGCCGACCTGGCTCGGCAGTCGCGCCAGATCCTGGACGCGGCCGGCCTCGATGACGTGCAGATCTTCGCCAGCGGGAGCCTCAACGAGTACCGGATCGCCGAGATGGTCGAGGCCGGGGCGCCCATCGACGGCTTCGGCGTCGGCACGCGCCTCGGCACCATCGCCGACCAGCCCTACCTGGACACCGCGTATAAGCTGTGCGGTTACGCGGGCGAGGGCCGAATGAAGCTCTCGACTGACAAGTCCAACCTGCCCGGGCGCAAGCAACTCTACCGCGTGATGGACGGTGAGACGGCGTCCCACGACGTCATCGCGCTGCACGACGAGCCGCACGACGGCGAGCCGCTCCTGGAGTGCGTCATGCGGAACGGCGAGCGCACCGAGGCCGGTCGGCAGCGCCCGCTCGATGTGCTACGCGAGCGCACGGAGCAGCGCGTTGCGCAACTGCCGGATCGCCTCCGTGCCCTCGACGAGGCCGAGGAACCGTATGAAGTGCGTCTCAGTGAGGGCGTGTCGTCCCTGCTCGATGCCACCCGCGACCGCCTCGAACAGCAGATGGCGGTGGAGTAATCCGGCGGCACGCTGTTCCAGTGCCTGGCCTGGACTCCTAAAGTCGGTCGCGCGCTGGCATCACACTTCACTCACAGGTCTCCGGGAGTGATCCTGGACGCCAGAACCCGGTCTGTGTTCGCACGCCCTCAGTCCTGAATCAGTTCGACGAGCGCCATGACCGGCTGGCGCGTGTCCTCTACGATACCCTCACCAGTGGTCGACACGAGCGCGTAGGCGGGCCGCGTGCCGTCGCGCTGCGGCGGGCCGTGCCCCCGGTGCTCGCCCTGCCGCGTCAGCCGCACGCGCATGCCCCAGTCAGGAACGTCCACGAGCCAGTCCGTCGGGCTGTGCTGCCGGGCCGTCGCGTCGTACGCAGTAGCCAGCCAGCGCACGAGCACGTCGTGCGTCACACCGGGCAGGGTACTGGTCACGCCCTGGTAGGCAAAGTCTTCGGTGAGTGTGCCCTGCGAGACCTGCCAGAGCCGCCCCTGCGCGTCGTAGAGCACGATCCAGTCGTAGAGCCCGAAGAACGCCTCGTCGTCGAGTTGGCGCTGCGCCTCGGCGGCCTCCTCGGCATTGGCGCGCGCGGGCGACTGGTCGTAGATGACCCACTCGTAGACGCCGGTGCCGCGGTACGTGGTGCCATCCCACTCGACGGTGACCGGCACATGGGCGGTGCGGATGGTGCCGAGTGCCTCCTTCTCCGCCACGAATGAAAAGGCCGGCGGCGCCATCGTGACGCGCAGGCGCAGGTCCGGCAGGTCGACCGCCACGTCCATCCGCTCACTGCTCGCGAGGGTGGGCCGCACGCCGCGCCGTGCCGGGAAGCGAGGGGCCCCGGTGGGATCGGCGTCCCACTGTTCGTACCGGTGGAGGGTCCAGTCGCCTCCGCGGGCGGTGAACACCTTGTATTCGTACGTCACGCGGTCGGGCTCGCGCTCGGTGCGGTTGAAATCGAGGACGACCCAGCGCGGTGTGTCGTCCGCGTCGCGTGTGCCGAACACGAGGTAGCGCGAATCGTACGGGCGCTGGCTCTTGACGTCGTTGCCCTGCGCGCGGCTCGGGGCGGGCAGGAGGAGCAGTCCGGCGAGGATGAGGAGCGGGGTACGCATCGGCGGGTCGGGAGGAGAAGGTACAGGACAGAGCGAGACGGCCGTTCAGCGCGGTGGCGTGGCTTCCGGCGTCTCGGGCAAATAGGCGCGCAGCGTCTCGTCCGCAAGCGGGGTCGACGCGCCGGTCCAGGTGGCCCGCCCGGCATCGCTGGCGCGGGCGTCCCAGTAGATCTCCAGCCCGTTGCCGTCGGGGTCGTGAAAGTAGAGCGCCCAGCTGATGCCGTGATCCACGGCCTGCACGGCGACGCCCTGCGCCTGAAGATCAGCATAGGCCTGCGCGAGGGCGGAGCGATCTGGCACCTCGAAGGCCACGTGGTAGAGCCCGAGACTGCCGGGCGGCGGTCCCGGCGCGCCCGCCCCGATGGCCTGGAGCGCGACGGTGTGATGCATGTCGTTGCCGGAGAGGAAGGCGAAGTGCGCGCCCACGCGCTCGGTGACGCGCAGCCCGACGAGGTGCGTGTAGAACGTGACGGACCGGTCGAGGTCGCGGACTTTCAGGTGGACGTGTCCGAGGGTCATGACGGTGTTGGAGTCGTGAATGGAGGAACGGACGGCCCGAAAGCTGCGCCACATGCTGCATCTGAGGAGTGTAGCATCGGCCGGATATGTTTCACTGGACCGTGTCACGACGCGAGCGCAGTCTCCCGGTAATCGGTCGCCGTCGTGCCGAACCAGCGCTTCACGGCGCGGTAGAGCGCGCTCGGCTCCGAGAAGCCTAGCCGGTAGCTCACCACACTCAGTTCGATAGCTGCCTCGCGCAGGTGACGCAACAGCCATCCAAAATCACGCTCGGCGATGTCACCTTCATCGCTCCTTTCCTATGACAGCGCGCGGATGTTCTTGGATGCGCCAATGTGTACTTTCGAAGTAAGATGAAAAAAGACATTGAAGTCATTGAAGATATTGACGTGCGTGAGCTTCCGCCTGACCAGGACAGCGGGGGCGGTCCCATCGACCTCGGCCTTACCGTTCGTCAAATCTTGGGACATCACGGAGTGCGGAACTAGTCCCTTCGAGGATTTCTGGAAAACACATATACGCCGGGTCCACAAGTCAAAACGCGACCGGTGCCTGAGTGGAAGAGACGTTTTGTTCGATGAGTAGAGCGCATTTTTCGGAGAACAGCGAATGCCAAGAGGATCGGCTATGCCCGACGCACCGACGCTCGTTCAAGGTGGCGAATCCGAGACAGTCGAATTTAAAGAGCAGTGGCGTGACCATTCTGCGCTCCGAGAGCTGGCTGCGTTCGCCAACACGAGCGGGGGCACTCTGCTTGTCGGCGTGGCAGATGACGGATCCATCGTCGGCTGGCAGGACGATGACCTCGACGCGCTGGCCAATAAGATTGCCGACAGCCTGCGCCTCCATCCTTCCAAACTCCAAGTGGAGGCAGTCGGTCACGAGCGCGTCCTCGTCGTGAACGTACCTGAGGCGCGGGAGCCGGTCGCCTACCGGGGCCGCTACTACCACCGCGTCGGGGCCACGACGCGCGAGATTCCACCAGGCGAGCTGGCGCGCTTTCTTACGAAACGATCCGGGCAGACGTGGGACGCCCTTCCGTCCGGGCAGTCTGTAGAAGCGGTCAGCCACGAAGAGCTCCAGCGGTTTATTCGTCGTTGCGCGGACCGTCTTCCCGCGGCCGATCCGGACGAATCGATTGAGGGTTTGCTCCAGAAACTCGATCTACTGGCAGAAGACGGATCTCTCTCGCAGGCCGCACTATTACTTTTCGGCGAACATCCCCAGGCCCTCGCGTTCAGTGCCCACGTGCGCATGGGGCGTTTCAAAGACGACATTACCATCGTGGACGAGGCAGCGATAAAGGGGTCGCTATTCGACCAGCTAGACGGCGCGATGCGACAGTTTCGGCAGTACCTTGAGATCCGCTACGAAATCCCCGAGGACGCCGACGGGAAAGAGGGGTTGGAGATCGCCGAACGACGGGAGGTCTGGACCTACCCGCTGGCTGCGCTGCGCGAGGCGGTGGTCAATGCGCTCATCCACCGCGACTATGCGGCGCTGGGCAACATCGAGATCCGCGTCTACGACACCCAGCTCACCGTCAGTAGTCCGGGAGGCCTGCCCGAAGGCATGACACTGGAAGCGCTCAAGCAGCCTCGCCATGCCTCTATTCAGCGCAACCCTCGACTGGCGCAGACCTTCTACTACGCGGGGTACGTCGAGCGGTGGGGGACTGGAACGACGCGCATCGCAGATGCCTGTCGGAAGCAGGGACTGCCAGCGCCGGAGTTCGAAGCGTCAGCCGATCGGTTCACCGTTACGTTCCGCAAGGACCCGTATACGGAGGTGCGTCTCAAGGAAATGGGACTTAACAAGCGTCAGATTCGGGCCGTCCGTTACGCGAAGGAGCACGGCCGCATCGATAACGCAACTCTGCAGGACATGGCCGATGTTACGAAACGGACGGCCTCGCGTGACCTCGCTGCCCTAACGGACCGAGGCGTCTTGCGGAAGGTCGGACAAACGGGCAAGGGGACCTATTATGAGCTCGCAACAGCGGGTGAGGGCGAGACGTGACCCCCAAAGGGGCCAAAGGGGACATAAACGGGACAAAAAGGGGACAGGGAGGACGACAGTCCGGCTCGCAGAAGGCATGCGGCGGTAGGGACCTGCCATAAAGCCAGCGAGGGGTGGTCTCACGACGCGAGCGCAGCCTTCCGGTACTCGGTCGCCGCCATGTCTTCATGCCGCCGTCGGTGTCCGTCTGCCCGCGCCGGTGAGCTGGCTCAGGTGCGCTGGATCAGCCAGTCCAGGGCGTCGTCCCAGAGCGGGCGCCCTCGATCTGACCGGAAAAAGCCGAGATGGCCGATTTTGGGCACCCCGAGGTCGACGGGGTCGATCCAGCGGCTTTCGATCTCTGCGCGATCGTACAGGCGCAACATGGGCGGGACGTTGGTCCGGGTCGAGATCGGGTCGTCGGAAAAGTAGTAGGCGCGGATCGGGAAGCGGGCGGCGTCGAAGTACGTCGGGCCGAACGGCGCATCGTCAGGCGGCGTCCGGCGTCCGCCCTCGTCAAAGAACGCAGCCATGTACTCCGGCTCCAGGCACCAGGCGCCCCACTCGCGGGCCACGCGGGTCGGCAGATTCTCGCCCCAGCCGATCTTTTTGGCCGGGGCATACCCGAGCACGCGCGTAGCGAGCGGGATGTAGGCGCGCCAGAGGGCGAGCGTCATGAAGCGGTAATGCAGTGGCATGCCGCGCCAATAGCCGGTGGAGACGGCCACGAAGACCGCCGCCTGCACGCGGCTCACGTTCGGGGCGAGGCCAAGCTGCTGCCCGCCGGTCGAGTGGCCGACGACAACGAGCGGCACTCCCGGATATCGGTGGGCCATCCAGTCGATGGCTCCAGGCATGTCGAGCTGGCCCCAGTCGCGATATCGTGCATCGTCGGCGTCGAGCGGCCGACGCGCCGAGTCGCCGATGCCCCGGTAGTCGTACGTCAGCGCCGCAAATCCGCGGTCGGCAGCGTGCGCCGCAAACCGGGCGTAGAACCGTCGCGGGATGCCCGTACCGGAGTTGACGAGGAGCGCGCCGCGCGGTAAGCCACCGGGCTCGAACAGGGTCCCGGCGAGTGAGCGGCCGTCACGGGCGTCGAACGTGACAGGCTGTGATGCCTCAGTCGCAGAGGTCATATGGGGATCCGGTTGAATGATGTAACATAGACAGACACGTTCTGCGCCCGAAGATCGACCAGATGTGTTTCACCGCGCTGCCTCACGACGCCAGTGCGGACTGCCGGTACTCGGTCGCCGTCGTGCCGAACCAGCGCTTGACGGCACGGTAGAGCGCGCTCGGCTCCGAGAAGCCCAGCCGGTAGCTCACCTCGCTCAGTTCGATGGCCGGCTCGCGCAAGAGCGCGTCGGCGTAGTCGCGCCGCACGGCGTCGAGGATCGTCTGAAACGCGGTGTCCTCCGCGCGCAGGCGGCGCTGGAGCGTGCGCGTGCTCATGCCCATCTCGCGGGCGACGTCACTGAGGGTGACCGTCGCCGGGTCGAGGCGGACGTAGGCCTCCACCCGCTCGGCGATGGTCTGCTCGGCGTCGAGGCGGGCGAGGGCGCGGGCGGCAGCCACTTCCAGCGGCGCGCGCAGCGCGGGCACGGCGCTCTGGATGGGCGCCTCCAGCCAGTCGGCATCGAAATGGATCGCGTGCGTGGCCTGCTCGAACTGCACCGTCGGGCCGAGGCGGCGTGAGTACTCCACACGGTCCACGCCCGCAGGCTCGGCGTGGGCCAGCCATACCGATTCCGGCGTGAAGGCGGGCGAGACGAAGAGCCGCACGAGCCGCACGGTATAGACGAGGTCGGACTCGACCTGATGCCGCCATCCGGCAGGCACGGGGCGCGGCGGGGTGCTCCGCAGGTCGACGGCGTACGTGGCCCGCGCGCCGAGCCGGTCGAGGTGGATCTGCTTGCCATCGGCCATGAGCGCAGAGAACCGGATGCTCGTCTCTAGCGCCTCGCCGAGCGTCTGGCTCTGCAGGATGAGCTGCTCGATGAGGCCCCAGCGCCCGATGGGAGCGGCTTCGCCCACGCGCAGCCCCAGGTGCGGATCGGCCAGGGTTGCTGCGGCCCGCTCCCACACGGCCAGCTTCTGATCGTCCCGCACCCGGGCGTACGGGTCATCGAGGTCGGCGGGGCGCAGCCCGATCGCGCCGAGGAGCGCCTCCGGGTCGGCGCCCATCGTCTCGACGGTGGCGAGCAGGTTGCGCAGGTAGACCGCGCTCGTGTGAAAGTGGCGAGGGGGCGATGACGGGTCGAAGGCGGCAGGCATGGGACATAACGCGAGCGGGTCCTCTGACGACGAGCATCGGCTTAAACCGGACGCGGAATCCGTCGTTCGCGCACTGGCGGCTGCGATCATGAGTATGGCGCACGACGTCATGCGATATGTTGCCGCAACCGGTTCGATGGCGCGATGGGTCACATCCGAGGAGGGATGATTCGGGTATGAGACGGTGGGAGTTTGGAGGCGGGGACGGCACGCTGGTTCGACGCGGACCGCCTGCGCGTACACGCATCATACCGTTTTCGTTTGGCGATGTCCGTATAGCTGAGAACGTGATGCGTATTGCGTGACGCGTGAAATAGCGCTGATGGAGCGATGGCCCCTTCCCATCACGCACCACGCAACACGGACCACGCACCATGCCGAGCGACACCAGGATCCGGACATCAACCATCTGAATCATTATCACCTACTTCCAGACGCTCATTCGCTCAAACACACACACGCTATGAACACCGCCTTCGTCACCGGCTGTACGGGTCTGCTCGGCTCCAACCTCACGCGCCTGCTCCTGGCCAACGGCTATGCTGTGCGGGGATTGGCGCGCGACCCGGACAAGGCCGAGCGCATGTTCGTCGACCTCGCCCCGGAGGCGCGCGAGCGCTTCACCGTCGTCGAAGGTGACCTCTTGCACCTGTCCACCTGGGCCGACGCGCTCCATGGCGTCGACACGCTCTTCCACACGGCCGCCTACTTCCGCGAGTCGTTCACCCTCGGCGAGCACCGCGACACGCTCTGGGCGGTGAACGTCGACGGCACGCGCACGCTGCTGGAGGCGGCTGACGCGGCGGGCGTGGCCCGGGCCGTGCACACGAGCTCGGGCGGGGTGCTGCCCCACGCCGGCCCCGGCCGCACGCTCGACGAGACCGACGAAATCCCGCCGGACTACGACTGGACCGGCAACGACTACTTCGAGAGCAAGCACGCCTGCGACCGGGCCATCCAGGCGTTCCTGACGACGCACCGCCTGCCCGTCGCCTTCGTGCTGCCCGGCTGGATGTTCGGCCCGGGTGACGACGGCCCCACGAGCGCGGGGCAGCTCGTGCTCGATCTGCTCGACCAAAAGCTGCCCGCCGTGCCCGACGTCTCCGCCTGCGTGGCCGACGCGCGCGACGTGGCCCTGGCGCACCTGCGCACCGCCGAGGTGCTGGCGGACGACCCCGACCGCTGGCGCGGCGAGCGCTTCATCGCGGCCGGGCCGTACACCTCCTTCCGCGCCCTCGTCGACACGGTGGAGGAGGTGACAGGCGTGCCGGCCCCGCGCTGGACCGTGCCCATCGGGCTGATGAAGGTCGTCGCCCTCGGCCAGGAGTGGTGGGGTCGCCTCACCGGCACCGATCCGCTCGTCACGCGGCGCGGGGTGCAGACGCTCGCCGTCAACTCGCCGCTCGACAGCAGCAAGGCCGAGCAGGTGCTCGGCGTCCGGTTCCGCCCGCTCGCGCAGACGCTCCGCGACACCATCCGCTACTACCACCAACGTGCTCCGCTGCCCCGCGAGCCCGCCTCGGTCGCTGTCTGAGGACCGCCCCCGATTGCACCATGCCCCCCGCCATGACCATCGACCGCCTCGACCATCTCGTCCTCACCGTTCGTGACCTCGATGCGACGCTCGACTTCTACACGCGCGTGCTCGGCATGACAGCCATCACGTTCGGCAAAGGCCGAAAAGCGCTCCGCTTCGGGCGTCAGAAGATCAACCTGCACGGGGCCGGCCGCACGTTCGACCCGAAAGCGGCCCGTCCCACGCCCGGCGCGGCGGACCTGTGCCTGGTTACGGCGACCCCGATCGCCGCGGTGCAGGAGCACCTGCGGGCCCACGACGTGGACGTGATCGCGGGACCGGTGGTGCGCACCGGGGCGGAAGGTCCCATCACCTCTGTCTACGTCCGCGACCCGGACGATAACCTGATCGAGATCGCGACCTACGATGCCGCCTGACGTCCTCTGTAAGAGCAACCGAGAGCAGAGATGGGGGCGTATGGCGCGAACATGCGTTTGTACGCGCCATAGAAGCCGCTTCCAATGCGATACCGTCCAACGTTCCACCCTGAAACCACCTACACGGTCGGCCCGGAATCCTCAATTTCCAGAAAGGCCCGTCAAGAGCCGCAAAGACGCCGCGCGGGCCGGGACGTACCGTAGGAGGGCACTGCACCTTCACGTTCTTCAGTCTGAGGAGACCCACCATGAACGCTTCTGCCGTATCCAGCCCGTCCGCCGCAGCCGTCGACCCCGCCACGGCCCCGCCGCCCATCGAGCACCGCTTGCGCGACCGCGTCGCCGTCGTGACGGGCGCAGCCGCCGGGATCGGACGGGCCTACGCGTGGCGCCTCGCCGCCGAGGGGGCCCACGTGGCCATCGCCGACGTCCAGCCCGCCGACGAGACGCGCGAGGGCGTCGAGCAGGCCGGCCGCGACGCGTTCGTCCAGCGCTGCGACATCACCGATCCGGGCGACGTGCAGGCCTTCGCCGCCGCCGTCACGGATCGCTTCGGGCGGGTCGACATCCTCGTCAACAACGCCGGTATCTACCCGCATGCGCCGCTGGAGGAGACGACCTTCGACGACTGGCGCCGGGTGCTCGCCATCAACCTGGACGGCTCGTTCCTCATGGCGCAGGCCCTCGCCCCGGCGCTGCGGGCGAGCGGGCGCGGCCGCATCATCAACATCGCCAGCTCCGAGACGTGGATGGTCTCGCCCAACGCGACGGCCTACCTGGCCAGCAAGATGGGCGTCGTGGGCCTGACGCGGGCGCTGGCGACGGAACTCGCCGCCGACGGCGTGACGGTGAACGCCGTGGCGCCCGGCCTGACGGGCTCGGCTGGCGACAGCCCCCGCACCACCGTCGAGGACATGCTGCCCGACCTCTTCGACGTGCTCCCGCAGATGCAGGCCATCAAGCGACCGGGCACGGCGTACGACCTCGTCGGCGTCGTCGCCTTCCTGGCCTCGGACGATGCCCGCTTCCTTACGGGGCAGACGCTCGTCGTCGACGGCGGCATGATCCGGCGTTGAGGCACTCCATGCAGGCGTCTGCACGGGCGGTCGCTCGGCCGATGGCCGGGCGAACCACCGCCGGTGTGTCCTCCCTCACCGTTCCTGTCCTGCCCGATGGTGCGCGATGCTACCTCGCCCTGCCGCGCCGACGCACCGGTTGGCGGCGTCAGAGTCAGCCGGGCGGTCTATGCGGGGACGTTCCAGCTCGAAGCGGACGGTCAGCACACCGTAGCCATCGCCGTGTGCCCCGCGGTTTCGCTGACCTGGCGCGATGCAGCCCCGGTCGAAACAGGGGGCGACAGCCCCCTCAGCTTGCAGCCGGGAGCTGTGTCCGTGATCTCGCGTCGCCGCCCCGTGCATGTTCGCCTGCACGCTCCCGCCGAGGTCCTGGTCATCGCGCTGGACGCCGGGCTCGTGGACCGCTATGGCACACGCATGAGTGCCGACGCCCCGCGTCCGCTGCCCCTCCGCACCACCATCGGCTGCGACGATGCGGTAGCAGAGTGGCTCGGCCACAGCCTGCACGCCCAGCACGCGGCTGCTCCTGCCGACGCGCCCTCTACCGACGCCATGCGGCGCGTTACAGCCGATGCCTTCGTGCGGCACCTCATCCGCCAGTACGGCGATGGCGCCTGGGCCGAGGCGCTCCGCCCAGCCACTCTCGACCGTGCCCCGTGGCTGCAGCGTCTACAGCACCACGTCGCTGCCCGCCCGTGTGGCGACTCCTCGCCCGAGGCGCTCGCTCGCACCCTCCACATCTCGTCCTCCGCGCTGAAGCGACGCGTCGAGCGGGACGTGGGCCTCTCCGTCTACGGCTTCATCGCGTGCCTGCGCATCCGCGCGGCGCGGCGGCTGCTCTTGGAGACGGATCTGCCCCTGGCCGCCATCGCCCGTCGTCTCGGCTTCCGGCGCGAAGCGCAACTCGTTCGCCTGTTTCTGAGCACGTACGGGCTCCACCCCGAGCGGTACCGCGACGCCTGACTGCGCGAGTCCCCCGGCCGACACTTCCGCATGATCCCGGGCTGCCTTTTCGCGACCATCGCACACGCACGCTTCCGAATATCACGACGGCATGCCTCCTCGGTGTGAGAACTGGTGAGGAAGCTGCGGGACGAAGCGTGCACCATCTTCACACCACCGACGCCGACCTCGTCATGTACTCCGAACGCACCGACTCGCACGAGCACGTCGTGGCGGACCCTGCCGAGACCGACGTGGCCGAATGGGAGAGGCACTTCGGTGAGGCCATTGCTGCTTCCAGCCACACAGCCAGCTCCGCCGCGTGCGTCGACGACCCCTGGATTGCTGGCTACGTCCACCATCTCGCCGCCTCGTCCGCGCCGCCCGCCCCCGTCCGTTCTGGGGAAATCCCGGTCCACCAGGTCTTGTGCTTCGACCAAGCGACCACGTTCGTCGAAGAGCGCGTGCACCGCGGCCCGATCGGCCACCGCGGTCCCGTCGATCCCGGCGGCCTCTTCATCCTCGGCCCTGACCACAACCGCGAGGATCTGCGCTCCTACTGGGAGGGGCCGATGCAACTGACGAGCGTGATGCTCGACCCGGCTACGCTCGTACGCGCTGCCGAGGCGCTGGGCCGTGACTACGACGGCCTCGCCTTCATCACGCGTTACGGCGCGTGCGATCCGGTCATCGAAGCACTCGTCGGCCAGCTCGGGCGCGAGCTGAAGGCCGGTGGGGGCTCCGGGCGTCTCTATGCCGAGGAGCTCCTGCAGGCGCTCGCCGTCCACCTCATCGCCCACCATACCCGCGAGGAGCCCACCGGTCGCGCCGTGACCGGCGGCCTGCCCGGCTACCGGCTCAACCGCGTCAAGGACTACGTCCTGCATCACCTCGACCAGGACCTCTCGCTCGACGATATGGCGGACGAGGTGGAGATGAATCCCTACCACTTCCTGCGCCTGTTCAAGCAGTCCACCGGCACGACGCCGTACCAGTGGGTGATCGCCCAGCGCATCGAGGCGGCGAAGCGATTGCTGAAGGAGACCGACTGGCCCGTGATGCAGGTGGCGCTGGAGGTGGGCTACCAGAGCCAGAGTCACTTCACCACGCTCTTCAAGCGCAAGGTGGGCGTGCCGCCCGGCCGCTACCGTCGCCTGACGCGATGATGGCGAGGCCGTGGGGAAGCATGTGCCCGGTCGACGTGAGGCTGAGAAGCTCGCCGCCGCCAGCGACGCACGGACTGACCAAGAGATGGCTGGATGGTGCACCAGAAAAGGGCAAGCTCCCGCAACACTCGGCAAGAGTTAGCAAATCGACGTCCGTCTTGTCGGCTAGACTCCAGATGCGGGCAGAATTGATGCCCCGGGTGACGCCGATTCAGGTTGGTGAGGTCCGGAGCCTGATGGTGCCCGTCGGGACGCGTGGTCTCCCGACAGGATGCCGGGACGAGCTACGTCCACGGAAAACGCTCGCGCATCACGCATTACGTCCTCGACTACGCGGGCCTCGCCAAGCGAAACGGGATGAGCCGGTGTGTATGCCGTCGCCCAGGAGGCCATCCCGCTTTCCACGCTGGAATAAGGAATCGTACAGGTGTCCCATCCATGTCATTAGCCGCCGTAGGTCCAACCCTTACAGCACACGATAGCATCCAGCGCCTTCGCGCGCTTCATCCGGACGACCTGGATCGTCGAGTCGAGACGCATCGCGAACGGGAATCTCTCGCGGTGCTGATGGCACGCATTCGCCCCCTACTTCTCAGCGCGATCCATACGTGGACCCGGGAGCCCCATGCGGTGGAAGACGCGATTCAGGAGACGTATCTGCGGGCTCTTCAGGGACTTCCTGGATTTCGAGGCGACTCGAAGGTCAGCACCTGGCTCTACGGAATCGCCTACAACGTCGCCCGGAATCATCAGCGACGCACGTCTCGTCTGGTGACCGGTGCGGACGAGCACGTCCTGGACCAACGAGCGTCACCCGGGACCGGGGGAGAGGCAGCGTGCTACGATCCGGAGCAGACGGCGATTCGTCAGGAGCGGCGCGCGATGCTGCACGAGGCGCTCGCCAAGCTTCCGGTCCATTACCGGCAGGTGATTGAGCTCCGCGACTTGCAGGAGCTTTCCGGGCAGGAATCGGCAGCGCGAATCGGCATCACCCCGGCGAATGTGCGCGTCCGGCTTCATCGTGCCCGAAAGCGCCTGGCCCGGCTCCTGTCCGCCCGCATGGAGCGGATGGTGTAGTACGGTGTCAATGGCCAACGTTGTGCCGTTAAAGCGATCTCACCACACACCACGGACCACGCACCACGACGGTCACACGTCGCCCTCCTGCGGGCGGAGGAGGATTTCTTCGACGACGGAGCGGCCGCTCAGGTGCCAGGCGTTCACCACCGTCTGCGCGATGTCCTCGGGCGGCATGAAGCGGTCTTCGGGCAGCTCAGAGCCTTCCCAGCTCGGCGTATAGGTGGCGCCGGGCAGGAGCGTCGTCACGCGGAGGCCCTCGCCCTTCAGCTCCTCCCGCACTACGCGGGCCAGGCCCAGCAGGCCATGCTTGGCGGCGCAGTACGCCACGCCGCCGGGATAGGCCTTGATGGAGGCCACCGAGCCCATGAAGAAGAAATGACCGGTCTCGCGTTCCAGCATCGCGTCGAGGAAGGCCTGCGTGACCAGGAAGGCGCTCGTCAGGTTGGCGTCCATCTGCGCCTGAAACTGCTCCAGCGTCGTCTCCCGAAACGCGCCCGGCTGAAAGGCTCCGGCGTTGTTGACCACCACGTCCGGTGCGCCCCAGGCGTCCAGGATTTGACGCGCGTTGTGCCGCACGGCCGCCTCCTGGGTCACGTCGCACGGGTAGACGGCAGCCTCCGCGCCATGCTGGCGGCACTGCTCGGCGGTGGTGTCCAGCTTCGAGGTGGTGCGGGCGAGGAGGGCGAGGCGGGCGTCCGGCTCGTGGGCGAAGGCCTCGGCGATGGCGCGGCCGATGCCCTGGCTGGCACCGGTGATGACGACGGTCGGCATGCGAGAGGGTGTGGGTGATGACGGGTTGGCGGAGAGACGTCAACAAAAAGGGGCACCCCGGCGTTTCGTCGGGGCGCCCCTAAGGTGGATGCGATGGGAGAGCGGTTAGTGGTTGGGCCGGACGAGCCGCATGAACTCGGCCCGTGTGGCCTGATTCATGAACTCGCCGCTCATGGCGCTGGTGGTGGTGAACGAGTTCTGCTTCTCCGCACCCCGCATCATCATGCACAGGTGCTGCGCCTCGATGATGACGGCCACGCCCTGCGGATTGAGCACGTCCTGGATGGCGTCGCGGATCTGGAGCGTCAGCCGTTCCTGCACCTGCAGGCGGCGGGCGAAGACGTCCACCACGCGCGGGATCTTGCTGAGGCCCACGATCTTGCCCTTCGGGATGTAGGCGACGTGCGCCTTGCCGAAGAAGGGCAGCATGTGGTGCTCACACAGGGAGTACATCTCGATGTCCTTCACCAGGATCATCTCGTTGTAGTCCTCATCGAAGAGGGCCGACTCCAGGATGGCGCGCGGGTCCATGGCGTAGCCCTGGCAGAGGAACTGATGCGCCTTCGCCACGCGCTCCGGCGTCTTGACGAGGCCCTCACGCGCCGGGTCTTCGCCCAGCACGGTGAGCACGTCGGTGATGCGCTTCGAGATGAAGTCGGTGATGTCGTCGTCGTACACGTCGTTGCGCTCGTAGAGCGTCGGCACGTCGTAGTCCGGCACGTAGCCGTTTTCAGCGTGCTCTTTCGTGGTGATGTCCTTGTCGGTCATAATCGTCGTCTCGGTCCAGAGAAAAGTGCGGGCGGCGAGCCCGGAGCAAATGCGTGGGGCTTACTCGCCCCGGTATTCGGCCATGTTGCGTTCGGTCTCGAACAGCTGGAGGCGATGCAGGCGGCCCGAGGGCAGTGTGCCTTCGAGTTCGTTCCAGATGGCCACGACGAAGTTTTCCGTCGAGGGCAGCACGCCGTCCATGAAGTCGACGTCCAGGTTCAGGTTCTTGTGGTCGACCTTGTCGATGATGCGCTCGTGCAGAATACGCTTGAGGTCGCCCAGGTCGATGACGTACCCGGTCTCGGGGTCCGGCTCGCCGGCGACGGTGACTTTCAGCACGTAGTTGTGCCCGTGGTAGTTCGGGCTGTTGCATTTCCCGAAGACCTCCCGGTTCCACGCGTCGGACTTGTCCGGATTGTGGAGGCGATGGGCGGCGTTGAAATGCACCTTGCGTGTGACGTAGACCGTCGGCATGAAAGCAGGCTCAGCGTGAGCACAGGTAAGTTTCAGAAAAAACTGAAAGCAATGTCCGTTACAACAGGAGACGCCCCCGGTTCCAGCGGCACCGCTCCAGAAAAGGACGGTTCCTGTTACGTTTGCAGCCCGCCAATTGTGCCGTCGCGTCCGGACGGCGCGCCGGGTGTTGCGCCCGTATCGCGGGGACCAGACGGTTGCAATTGGCCGCCGTCAGCGCGAACATGTGCATCCCTGTGCCTGTGACCATTCCGCGCGACCCATGGCCGAGAAAACCCTGTTTCAGAAGATCATCGACCGGGAGATCCCGTCGGACATCGTCTTTGAAGACGAGCAGTGCGTGGCGTTTCGTGACGTCAACCCGCAGGCGCCGACGCACATCCTGATCGTCCCGCGCAAGCCGATCCCGACGCTGGACGATCTGACCGAGGACGACGGGCCGCTCGTGGGGCACCTGTTTCTGGTGGCCAAGCAGATCGCCGCCGCCGAAGGGCTGGATGACGGATATCGGACGGTGTTCAACTGCGGGAAGAACGCGCAGCAGTCGGTCTTTCACCTTCATCTCCATCTGCTGGGCGGACGGTCCTTTTCGTGGCCGCCCGGATGAGCCGGAGCGTACGCGTGGAGGGGAGCCGTCGTCGGAGAGGTATACTGCCGGGTCTTGCCCGGAGGCGCCGTGGCCTCGGAGCGGGCGCGCTGATCGGGTTCCTCGGCATGATGCTGTGCCTCCTGGGCGTGCAGGCGGCGCGGGCACAGCCGGTGCGTCACCTCGAAACGAGCTTCGAGCGGGACGTCAATCGCTACCGGTGGCGCTACGGCCTCCAGGTGGCGCAGCAGGTGGGCGCATGGCAGCTTGCACTGACCAACCGCTTCCGGTCGGATGCGTTCATCCTGTTCGATGACCGGTACACCTTCCGGGACGAGAATCAGCTGGTCTGGTCGGCAGATCGGTCGCTGCCGGGGGCGCTGTCGCTGCGGTCGCGGGGGACGCTCGGATGGTTCAGTCAGAGCGACGTGTTCAGTCAGGAGCTGTACGGCGGCGTCCGCTACGCGCCGACGGAGTATGCCTGGGTCGAGCCGTCGGTAGGGCTGGCGATGGATCAGCGGTCCGGGGCGGCTCCGGCGGGCGAGAAGCCCCCGTTGCGCTTCGATGCCGGGCCGGCCTACGGGCTGCGCTTCACACTGACGCCGCCGGTCGACGGTTACCAGATCCGGCTGGAGGGCGACGCGGCGTGGCAGTCGATCAGTCCGCGCCGGGGACGCGGGCTGTACCTGAACGGCGCGCTTGGCCATCGCATCGAAGAGACGCAGCTGACGGCGCGGGTGCGGCTGGCCAGCGTCCGGCGCGATGCCTACCAGGCCGTCTCCTTCCTCAACCGGGACGATCCCACGCGCCAGCCCGAAACCATCGAGGCGACCACGAGCGACACGCTGGAGGCGACGGTCGAGCTGGACGCGCCGGTGTATCGCCATTTCCACATTACGAGCCGCATCGACGTGGAGGCGGGCAACCGGTTCATCCGCACCGAGCAGGCGCCCGACGATGCGCTCTTCTTCGAGACCGACTTCCGCCGCCGCGCCGCCGATGGGGAATTGGCCGTGCGGTATCAGCGCCCGCGCCTGATGGGACGTCTGGCCGCCCGGGCCGGGGCGGCTACCGAGCGCCGCCAGCTGGCCAACCGAGAGGATCTGCCGCCCACGGAAGCCGCGCAGAAGGGCAACCTGCTCCAGCAGGCGGACTACGACGAGGGCTCCTTCAGTCTTCGCACGCGCCTCCGGGGCGAACCGCTGCGGCGCCTCGTGCTCACCTTCGACGGGGCGGCCCGCATCATCCGCCACGACACCCCCGAGGCCAACCCGGACGACCGCGACGAGGTGTTCTACACCGGCGAAGTGGGCGCGCTACTCCGACTCAGCCGCTATCTGGAGGCCGACCTGAAGGCATACGGCTCGTACAACCACACCGTCTACATCAACGCCGAGCGCTCTGCCGAGAACAACGTGCAGCGCTCTCTGCGGCTGCGCCCGTCGATCCGCTGGACGCCGTCGTCGCGGACGCGCGTCGAGGTGGCGCCCGAGGTGCGGGCGACGTACACGGTAGACGACTTCGTGCTGCCGGGGCGGCGCTCTACGGACCAGTCGGCCCGCGAGGTGCGGATGGCGGGCGCGGTCGAGCAGGAGGTGGCCGAGGGGCTGCGCGTGCTCGGCGACGGCAGCTACAGCGACCTGCGCCTGGGGCGGCTCCTGTGGGACACGTTCGCCGAGATCCCGTTCGACACGCTGCGCACCTACAGCGGCTGGCTCCGTGTGCAAGCCCAGGTGACGCCCCGCCTCTTCGCGGAGACGGGCGTGCGCCTCTTCATCCGGAGCGACTTCGACCGGGCGACGACCGTTCGCTACGCCCGCGTCGGCGCGGACGGCGAGGTGCTGCGCGACGAGGCGGGCGCGGTGCTCCTGACCAGCATCACGCGCGAGGGGCGGCAGATCATCGAACAGATCGGCCCGACGACCTCGCTCACGTGGAGCCTGCCGGGCGGCTCGGCGCTGCGCGTCGAGGGGTGGCTCTACGTGCAGCACACCTGGCAGCGCCTCTACGGCGACCTCCCGGACGACGCGGCGGACCGCATCACCGCCGCCGCCCGCGACGGCTCGCGCCGCATCGTGCCCAACCTGACCGTCACCGCCCGCTGGGCGTTCTGAGAGGGTTCAGGGGGTGACGCCTGTTCCCGAATGGGGCCGTCGTGTTTTTCCGATAGGACGGTGCTTGATGCGTGGTGCGTGATGCGTGGTGCGTGATGCGTGGTGAGCTCGGGCGAGCGCCTCAGTAGATTCCGCCTGGATGTACCTTTGCGACCATTGGCGACGTTGGATGTTCGGTCAGGGATTGACGAACATCACCCATTGTCCATCGCCCATCGCCCTTCGAACATCGCCCTTCGACCTTCCGACCTTCGACCTGAAAACCAAAACCCATGAAAACCCTCGGCGTGACCGGCGGCATCGGCAGTGGCAAGAGCACCGTCTGCCGCCTCTTCGAAGACCTCGGCGCCCGCGTCTTCGTTGCGGACGACGTGGCCAAACAGCTCATGCAGCAGGACCCGGCGGTACGGCGCGCGATCGTCGACGCGTTCGGGCCAGCGAGCTACGACGAGGCAGGACGCCTCGACCGGGCGTACTTGGCGCAGCAGGTCTTCAGCGACGAGGAGAATGTCGCGCGGATCAACGCCATCGTGCATCCGCGCGTGTTCGACGCCTTCCGCGAAGAAGCCCGCAGGGCCGAACAGGAGGGCGTCGAGCTGCTCGTGCACGAGGCGGCCCTCATCTTCGAAGCCGGAGGAGATCGTCACCTGGATGCCGTGGCCGTCGTCGACGCGCCGGAGGACGTACGGGTGCGGCGCGTGGTGGAGCGGGACGGGGTGGCGCCGGAGCAGGTGCGCGCGCGCATGCGGCATCAACTGCCGCCCGAGGAGTTGCGGCGCCGGGCCGACTTCGTGATCGACAACTCAGGCGCTGAGGACGCCTTGCACAGCCAGGTGCAGGCCGTCTACGACGCGATGGTCACGTCAGATGCCGAGGCGAGTCCGGACGCCTAGTTGCGCCGCTGCCACAGATCGTCCGCCCACGTTTCGGGAAAGCCGTCGGAGACGCCGTCGAGATAGTGGTACGGCGTCGTCCGTGAGCGCATAGTCTGGAGGTGTTGCTGGTCCTCGCGGATCTCGCGGACGCCGACGGGCACGTCCTTGCCGGTAGCTGCCGCCTGCCGTCGCACGAGGATCGGGTCACGCTCGAAGGGGAGCGGTTTCTCCGGGTACAGCAGTCGGTATGCCGTCACCGCCACCCACACCAGGGCGAAAAACAGCACGGGCATGGCGACGACGGCAAACATGATGTAAACGGCACTCACGACAAATCAGGACGTTGCCCGACGCCGCGAAGTCCGGTCGGCGCCGGAGGGTTGCGGTGGCGTGGTCGGGGAGAGAAGGACGCGTGCGCCGTGCACACGGAAGCCGACGGGCCACCAGGAAAGTCGATGTGATAAAAGTACAAACGGCGGGACGTGTTTGCCATCCCGCCGTGTTACGATCTGGAATTAGATCCCGTCAGTTCGCCGCGTCGTCAGAGGGAGATTCCGTCGTGTCGCTGGCAGCGGCATCCTCCTGGTTCTGAAAGTCCGCCGGGGCGATGCGCAGGCCCTCCTCGCCGGGGTCGCGGGCCCGCAGCGCTTCCTCCTGTGCCGTCCGCTCTTCCACCGTCATGCGGTCCACGTTGCCGATGTCACCGCGGAAGAGGGTGTCGAACAGTGTGAACGTGAGGAAGACGATGACGAAGATGCCGCCCACCACGAAGGTCAGCGTGTTGACGCGGTTGTCGTACTTGAGCGCCATGAAGAACATCACCACGAGGGCGCTCTTCGAGGCCGCGATGGCCAGGGCGAGCGGCACGTCGAAGATGCCGAGGTCCATCTGGGTCGCCGTCAGCACCGTCAGCACGGTGAGGAAGATGAGCCCGCCGAAGACCTTGAGCAGGAGGCCCTGCGGGATGATGTGATGCCCGTGGTGATCCCCGTCGGCGTGCGTCTCCTGGGTGTGAACGTCGTAAGCCATCGGCAAGAGTCTGGGGTGCGAAAGTTGGTGCAGAGGGGGAGTTGGTTCGGTGCCTTAGATCAGGTACATCAGCGGGAAGAGGAAAATCCAGATGATGTCCACCACGTGCCAGTAGAGGCCCGTCAGCTCGATCGGCGTGTACCACTCGCTGTTGAAGTGCCCGCGGATGCCGCGCGTCAGCAGCCATCCGAAGACGGCCATGCCGACGAGCACGTGAAAGCCGTGGATGCCCGTCATCACGAAGTAGATGCTGAAGAACTGCGGCGCATAGGGCACGTCGTACTTCGTGTACTCGCCGTGCGGGTGGAAGTGCTCGCCGGGGAAGAGGCCGTGGTCGAACTTGGCCGTGTACTCGAAATACTTAACCACCATGAAAACACCGGCCAGCAGGATGGTGGCCAGCAGCAGCCAGTTCATCTTCTTCACCTTCCCACGCTGGATGGCGTTGATCGACAGCGCCACGGTGAGCGACGATGTGAGAAGCACCAGCGTGTTGAGGCCGCCGAGAAACGGATCCAGTGCGCCGCTGGCGACGTCGAACGTCTCGGGATACCACGAGCGGTAGACCGCGTAGGCGACGAACATGCCGCTGAAGAGCAGGATCTCCGTGATGAGAAACAGCCACATCCCCAGCTTCGCCGCGTCGAACTGCTGGTCCATCGACACGAAGTGGTGCTGCTGGCGCGGATGGTGCGCGTGGCCGTGGGCCTCGTGCTCCACCGGGGCCGTGGCGGTTGCCGTGGGGGTCTGAGCCATAACGTCGAGCGGAAAACCTTCGGGGTAAAACGGAGGGGAGAGGGCATCGCCCTCCCGGAGTCAGTCAGCGCGATGCGCGTCAGGCCGTCGTCTTGGCGGAGCCGTCGCCAGCAGGCACGGCTTCACCGTCGCCACTGGCGCCATCGCCGGCGTGGCTGGGGCCGAAGACGTCGTCAGCGTTGTAGAAGTCGTACGGCCCGCGCGTCACCAGGGGCGTGCGCGTGAAGTTGTGCGGGTCCGGCGGCGAGGTGCAGTGCGTCCATTCCAGGGTCACCGCGCCCCACGGGTTCTTCGTCGCCTTCTTGCCGCGCCACATCGAGTGGAGCAAGTAGAAGAGGACCAGGAAGAGGCCCGCGGCCAGGACGTACGAACCGATCGTCGAGATAAAGTGCAGCGTCTCGTACTGCGGCAGGTAGTCGAAGTAGCGCCGCGGCATGCCCTGGCTGCCCAGGATAAACTGGGTGAAGAACGTCACGTTGAAGCCGACGAAGATCAGCAGCGCGCCGATCTTGCCCAGCGTCTCGTTATACATCTTGCCGGTGATCTTGGGCCACCAGTAGTGCAATCCGCCGAGGAGCGCGATCACCGTGCCGCCCATCATCACGTAGTGGAAGTGGGCCACGACGAAGTAGGTGTCGTGCAGGTGCACGTCCACCGCCAGCACGCCCACCATGATGCCCGTCAGCCCGCCGATGGTGAACAGGAACAGGAAGCTGAGCGCGTAGAGCATCGGCGTCTGGAGCCAGATCGAGCCTTTATACATCGTCCCGACCCAGTTGAGCACCTTGATGCCCGTCGGGATGCCGATGAGGTAGGTGATCAGCGAGAAGACGATCGATGAGACGGCGCTCTGGCCGGAGACGAACATGTGGTGCCCCCAGACGAGGAAGCCCAGGAATGCAATCGCCACGGACGAGAGGGCGATGAAGATGTAGCCCTGAATCTTCTGGCGCGAGAAGGCGGTGATCAGCTCGCTGATGATGCCGAAGGCGGGCAGGATCATGATGTAGACCGCCGGGTGGCTGTAGAACCAGAAGAAGTGCTGGAACAGGATCGGGTCGCCGCCGAGGGCCGGATCGAAGATGCCGATGCCGAGGAACTTCTCCAGGAAGAGCAGCACCATCGTGATGCCGATGACCGGCGTGGCCAGCACCTGTACGATGCTGGTGGCGTAGATGGCCCAGACGAAGAGCGGCAGCCGATTCCAGGTCATGCCCGGCGCCCGCATCTTGTGCACCGTCACGATGAAGTTCATGCCCGTGAAGATGGAGGCGAACCCGGCCACGAAGACGGCCATCGTGACGAAGAAGACCGCCGCCCCGGCGGAGTCGCTCGAATACGGCGTGTAAAACGTCCAGCCCGTGTCGACGGAGCCGACGAGCAGCGAGCCGATGGCGAGAGCCGCGCCCGCCATGAAGACGTACCAGCTGGCCAGGTTGAGGCGGGGAAAGGCCACGTCCTTGGCGCCGATGTGGATGGGGAGGAGGAAGTTGCCCAGGATGCCCGGCACGGCGGGGACGATGAACAGAAACACCATCATGATGCCATGCAGGGTGAACACCTGATTGTAGGTGTCGGCGTCCATGATGGTCTGGCCCGGCGCGATCAGCTCGGTGCGCACCAGCAGGGCCATGATGCCCGCCACGAGGAAGAAGAGCGCCGTCGAGAGGGCATACAGGATCCCGATGCGCTTGTGGTCCTTCGTCGAGAGCCAGGACCAGATCGTCGTCTCGTGGTTGAGGTAATTATGATCGGCGGCGTGCGCGTCCTCCTGGGACTGGGGGGGCGCATCCGCCGTC
>JAAAOL010000177.1 GCA_009908885.1 Bacteroidota bacterium
CTGCCGCTGCGTGGCGGGGTCGAGGTCGGAGCCGAACTTGGAGAACGCCTCCAGCTCGCGGTACTGCGCCAGGTCGAGGCGGAGCGTGCCGGAGACCTTCTTCATCGCCTTGATCTGCGCGTTACCGCCCACGCGCGACACCGAGATGCCCACGTTGATGGCCGGGCGCACCCCAGCGTTGAAGAGGTCGGCCTCCAGGTAGATCTGGCCGTCCGTGATCGAGATCACGTTGGTCGGGATGTAGGCGGACACGTCGCCGGCCTGCGTCTCGATGACCGGCAGCGCCGTGAGCGAGCCGCCGCCCTGGACCTTGCCCTTCAGGCTCTCGGGCAGGTCGTTCATCTGCCGGGCGATCTCGTCGTCCGTGATGATCTTGGCGGCCCGTTCCAGCAGGCGGCTGTGGAGGTAGAACACGTCGCCCGGGTAGGCCTCGCGGCCCGGCGGGCGGCGCAGCAGGAGCGACACTTCGCGGTAGGCCACGGCCTGTTTCGAGAGATCGTCGAAGCAGACGAGCGCGTGACGGCCCGTGTCGCGGAAGAACTCCCCGATGCAGGCGCCCGCAAACGGGGCGATGAACTGCAGCGGGGCGGGCACGGAGGCGGGCGCATTGATGATGACCGTGTAGTCCATCGCGCCGTTCTCTTCGAGCACGCGCTGCACCTGCGCCACGGTCGAGGCCTTCTGGCCGACGGCCACGTAGACGCAGTAGACCGGCTTATCCGTCTCGTGCGTCAATTTCTGGTTGATGATCGTGTCGATGAGCACGGCGGTCTTGCCCGTCTGGCGGTCGCCGATGACGAGTTCCCGCTGCCCCCGCCCGATGGGAATCATCGAGTCGATGGGCTTGAGGCCCGTCTGCAGCGGCTCGGACACCGGCTCGCGGTAGATGACGCCCGGCGCCTTGCGCTCCAGTGGCATCTCCAGCTTGTCGCCGCCGATGGGGCCCTTGCCGTCCACCGGACGCCCGAGCGGGTCGACCACGCGGCCCAGCATCCCTTCGGAGACTTCGATCGAGGCGATGCGCTTGGTGCGGCGGACTTCGTCGCCCTGTTTCACCTCATCGACCTCGCCGAAGAGGACGGCGCCGACGTTGTCCTCCTCCAGGTTCAGCACCATGCCGGTCACGTCGCTGGCCGGGAACTCGATGAGTTCGCCCGCCTGCACGTTCGCGAGCCCGTAGATGCGCGCGATGCCGTCGCCCACCTGCAGGACGGTGCCTACCTCGTAGACGTCCGTCTCGGCCTCGAAGCCGCCGAGTTCGCGGCGGAGGACGGAAGTTACCTCGTCGGGTCGAATTGCCGTTGCCATAAATTTTTATGGTTGCTGGTTAATTGGTTACTAGTTCATTGGTTGCTGGTTGGCAGGGTGGTGTTGCTGGCTGGTGATTCAACCAGAAACCAGTAACCAACAACCCGATAACCAGGGCTCAGTTCAATGAAAGGGTGCCGTGCTCCAGGTGTTCGCGCAGGCTGGTCAGTTGATGGCGCACGCTGCCGTCGTACACGGTGTCGCCGATGCGGACGAGGACGCCGCCGATCAGGGTGTCGTCCTGCTGCACCTGAAGGCGCACCTGCTTGCCCGTAACGCGTTGAAATTCCTCGGCCAGCTGCTGCTGCTCGGCCTCGCTCAGCGGATGGGCCGACCGGATGAGCGCCTCGGTGACGCCCTCCTGCTCGTCCCGCAGGTCGCGGTAGGCCTGCACCATGTCGGCCAGCGCATCCTCGCGCTGCTTGGCGACGAGCAGGCGCAGGAAGTCGTACGTCAGCGTCGAGACGTGCGACTGGAGCAGCGCCTCCACGACGTCTTCCTTCTGCGCCCGCGAGAGCACCGGGCTCGCGAAGAAGCGCCGCAGCTCGCGCGAGGCCTCCAGCGCGTCGCGGATCACGTCGACGTCCGCGTCTACGGCGTCGACCTGCTGCCGGGCAGCGGCCTCCTCGTAGAGCGCCTGGGCGTACCGTCGGGCTACGGAGCGGTTTTTCATATCGAAGGTTTCTGGTTGGCTGGTTACTGGTTCGTGGTTGCTGATGGACTGATCAACCAGAAACCATCAACCAGAGAACCAGCAACTGCTTAGTTCTTCGGCAGGTCGTCGATGAAGTCCGCCACGAGCTTGCGCTGGCGAGCGCCGTCCAGCGAGTCCTCCAGGATCTTCTCCGCGGCCTGAATGGCCAGGTCGGCCACCTCGGCGCGCAGTTCGTCCAGGGCGCCCTGCTTCTCGCGTTCGATCTCGGCCTGGGCCTGATCGCGCATCTGCTGGATCTGCTCCCGCGTCTGCTGCACCTCGTCGGCGCGCAGTTGCTCGGCCTGCTCGCGGGCCTCGCGCAGCAAGCGCTGGGCCTCCTGCTCGGCCTCCCGGCGGGCCTTCTGGTTGTCGGCCTGGATCTGCTTCGCCTCGGCGAGGGCCTTCTCGGCCCGCTGGATCGAGTCGCTTATGGTCTTCTCGCGGTCGTTCAGCGCGGTCGTAATGGGTTCCCACGCGAACCGGTAGAGCAGGTAGAGCAGGAGCAGGAAGGTGAGCGCCTTCCAGAAGATCAGGCCAGCGTGCGGCGAGAGCAGGTCTGCGGCTAGAATGAGTTCCATCGCCTCAGGGCATTAAGGTGCAAATCGGGGACGATACGGCGGAGCGGCGCGCGGCGTCACGTCCTGGCAGATGGCCACAGGGGGCAACCTGCCAGGAAGCGACCGTCCCAGTCGCCTGGGTCGGCGGCTCCCTGCGTCGCGTGGGCGGCCCCGGAGGGCCACCACGGGATGCGTTTATTTGATAGCGAGGAGGATGCAGATCACCAGGCCGAACAGGGCCACGCCCTCGATGAGCGCGGCGGCGATGATCATCGACGTCCGGATGTCGCCGGAGGCTTCGGGCTGGCGGGCTGAGCCTTCCATGGCCGAGGCGGCCAGACGGCCGATGCCCAGACCGGCGCCCAGCGCCACGATGCCCGAGCCGATGCCCGCGGCCAAGTATGCCATAGCAATAGATTCCATGAGTACGCGGTATTGGTTTGCGTTGTGGGTGGAAACGAAAGGGTGTTGAGGGTGAACAGCCCGAGCCCGACGGCCCGGGAGTCGATGGGGGATTATCTGGAGCTTATCATCCGGCGATCGCCTGCGGCATCTGCGTGCGCTCCCGCGCAGCGCCGTCGTCACCCATCAGGGTGTGGGGCGTAACCGCGCCGTGGTCCTCGCTGAGGCCCGGCGTCGGCCCCTCGACCGGCGCCGCGTGCTCGTGGTCGTGGTGCTCCTCGATGGCCATGCCGATGAAGAGCGCCGAAAGCATGGTGAAGACGTACGCCTGAATGAAGGCGACCAAGAGCTTCACCAGCGAGATAAACAGCGTCAGCAGCACGCTGAAGGGCGAGGCCAGCATCGCGGCCACGTTGCCGAAGAGGCTGTTGACGATGAAGATCAGCGCCAGCAGGCTCAGGATGACCAGCGTGCCCGCCGTCATGTTCGCAAACAAACGAATGGCGAGCGCGATGTGCTTCGTGAAAAGCCCTAAAAACTCGACCGGAATCAGGATGATCTTGACGAGCACCGGCACGCCCGGCGGCCAGAAAATATGCTTCCAGTGATCGGCCGAGGCGTAAACCTGCCCGATGATGAAGGTGAAGAAGGCCAGCACGCCCGTCACCATGATATTGGACGTGGCGGCGGCGCCGTACGGCACGAGGCCGAACAGGTTGGCAAAGAGGATGAAGAAGAACGCCGTCAGCAGGAAGGGCAGGAAGCGCTCGTACTTGTCGCCCATGTTGGGCTTGGCGATCTCGTCGCGGACGAAGATGACGAGCGTCTCGAACATATTCTGAAAGACGCCCTGCGGCGCCGTCTCCCGCCCGATGCCGCGCTTGTAGCGCTGGCCCAGCGGGATGAAGACGGCCAGCACGAGGAGCGCCGCCAGCAGCCCGAAGACGTAGTGCCGCGTGATCGACAGGTCGAGCACGATCTCGTGCCCGGCAGGGGCGACGAGGCTGCCGTGCAGATGCTCGCCGCTGGCTACGGTCTCTTCCGGGGAATGGGCGGCCTCCCCGTGATCGGCAGCAGGATCTGCCGTCCCCGTCGCATCGGCAGCAGCCGCGTCGTCCGGGGGCGTCGCCGCGTCTTCTTCGTGGTGCACGGCGTAGTGCCCGTTCAGGACGGCGGACTTGGTGCTGCCGTAGGCGTCCAGCGACCAGCCGCCCTGCTCGTCCTTGAGGAGAAAGATGCGGGGCAGCTCGACCTTGCCGAACGGCTCGAAGTCAACGTAGTAGCCGTCGGCGGCGTGGCCGATGAGCAGGTAATTGACGTCCAGTTCCTCGTCGTCGCCGTCGGCGGCCATCGCAGCAGGCGCCAGGAGCACCCATGCCAGAACGGCCAGCAGCAGTATGCGAACTCGTTGCGTCATTCTGATCCTGTTCGGTACAACAATGGAAACGTCCCGGGGCCGCTCTCGACGGGCGGCTGCTTCCGGACCCAGCACGTGGTGACGATGGCTACGGGGGTGGGGCGTCGGGCGAGGGCGTCTCGGCGCCGCGCCGGTGGAGCAGCGCGACCTCGACGGCCAGTCCCACGACGAAGGTTGCAAAGAAGGCACCGATAAAGCTCGGTAGATGAATCGGGGCCAGCGCCGCGATTCCGCCCACGAGGGCCAGCGCGACGATCATGCGGACGACCATGCCCCCCAGCACGATGGCGAGGAAGCGCCGATTCCGCTGACGCGCAGCCCATCGGTGCGTCAGCAGGCTGGCGACGATGTACGCCACGCCGATGCTACCGCCCAGCGCGAGGCCCAGCTCCCATCCTCCGGGCGCCGGGCCCGACAGTGGAAGGGTCATGACGGGGTGCACGGCCAGCCTGCCAGATTGTGAGACGCAAAAGTACGCACTAAGACGCGGGCCCTCTGGCAAGGTGCGGTGAATTCTAAATGAAAGGACCGGGAAACCCTGGCAGCCTCCCCAGGCTTCCCCGATAGTCGCGCCATGTCAGCCGGTCGACGTGCCGGAGCCGCCGCCCTGCTCCTGGCTCACGCGGACGATCAGGGCGATGACGCTGACGAGTCCGACCACTGCCCCCAACACCGTCATCCAGGGTAGCGTCCCGAGCCACTGATCCAGCAGATAGCCGCCCCCGACGAACATCACCATCGACGCAGCAATCTGCATCCCGAGACCGAGATAGGGCCCCGCCTCCCGAAACGAGTCGCGCCAGTCCGTCGGCGTGTAGCCGTCGCCGGGGCGCGGGTCTCCGTCGTCTGCCGCCTTCGCTGCCACGGCTACGCGTCCTCCTCGCTCTCCGGCGGGCCGACGGGCACCGGGTCGATCTCGTCGGACGGCACGGTGCGCTTGTTCATCGTGCACTGCCCGTCGAACACCGCCCCTTCCTCGACGATGAACCGCCCCGTCTGGATGGTGCCCTCCACGCGGGCGGAGCTGCGCAACACCAGCCGCTCCTCGATGCGCAGGTCGCCGTCCACGCGCCCGGCCACGTCCGCACTGGCGGCGATCACTTCCCCCTCGACGGCGCCGTCCTGCGCTACGATGATGCGGCCCTCGACCTCCACCGTTCCCAATACCCGTCCACTGACGCGTACGTCACCCTCGGCGCGCAACGTCCCATCGACGACGGTCCCCTCGCCGATCATGTTGATCTGATTCGGCGGCGCTCCGCGATCCTGGTTCGCCATGTCCTGCTCCCGGTTGTTGCCAAAAAGTGCCATGTGGTCGTGTCGTCCAGAAATCCCCAGTGATACCAGCGCCGTGTGCCGCGCTGGTGTGGATGGGCGAAGGGATGGCGTGAAAGTACTCGGTGCGCACTCCACCATCCAGACGTCCACGGGTTCGACCTCACGCTGCCGGTCGGATCGGGCATGATTAGCGACTCCGCCCGGGACGTGTTCGTATGTGTTTAGGTGTCGGCGGACGCACTTCGCAAGTTAACCCGGCGTCCGCGGATTCGCGAGCGGCCGGTGCGGCTCAGAAGCTCACCAGATAGGCCCGGGGGTCCTGGGCGAGGCCGTGGTGCCACAGCTCGAAGTGCACGTGGGGCCCCGTCGTGAGCTCCCCGGTGTTGCCGCTCACTGCGATGGCCTCGCGCGCTCGCACCCGGTCGCCGACGCGCTTCAGGAGCCGCTGGTTGTGCTTATAGATCGAGACGAAGCCGTCGCCGTGCTGTACCGCCACCGCATAGCCGCCGCCGTGCGTCCAGTCGGCCATGATGACGTAGCCGTCCCCGATGGCCCGCACCATGGTGCCCTCTTCCACGGCGATGTCGATGGCGTAATGCCCGGTATGCGGATCGAACGTGCCGGTGACGACGCCGTTGACGGGCGGCAGCGCCGGAAACTGAAGGCTGGCCAGGTACGACGCCTCGGCCCGAACCACCGTGGGCGGCGGCGTCCCGTTCAGCGGGAGGCGGGCGACGGGCAGGGCCGGCTGCTCGTGATCGTCCCAGTCCTCCGAGGCTGGCGTGGCGGGGACGCCCGCGGGCTCCGCTGCCGTGCGTTCGGGCGCGCGCGATGGCACATCGGCCACCGCCGCCGAGTCGATCTGTCCCGTCATCAGTTGCTGCAGGTGCGCCAGATGCTGCTGCTGCGCGGCCAGCGAGTCTTGCAGGGCCGTCAGGCGCACGGCGGCGCCCCGGGCTTCGCGTCGCATCTCGCCCGCCCCGTAGCCCGGGAGCCACTCGCGCAGGGGCGTCAGCACGAGGAGGGCCACCAGCACCACGACCGCCGCCACCACGCCGCCGCCTACCGTCCACAGCACCCGCCGGGGATGCACGGTATAGCGACGCGGCTGC
>JAAAOL010000037.1 GCA_009908885.1 Bacteroidota bacterium
GTCGGGACGATGGCACGTCGCAGTGGACCCACGAACTCCGGGGGCGCATTAAGTCGCCCATGGTGCTGCACCGCGGCCGCCTCATCGTCCAGGCTGAGCCCCGCCACGTGATCTGTTTCACCGCGCAAGAGGAGTCAACCTATGCGTCGACGCCGTAGCTTCCTTCTGATGTTCGTGGTGCTCCTGCTCGGAGCCGCTCCGTCTCTGGGGCAGCCGGTCCATGCCCCTGTGACCTCGTCGTCGGACGCCCTTCTCGACCTCTCGTCCAACCTACCGACGGCGCACGTCTATGCCGACTCGTTGTACCTCGGCGTCGCCATCGAGGGCGTCTTCCGTGTGCCGCCCGGCAGCACAACAGTGCGGGTCGTTCCTGCCGAGGGCGATGCGTGGTCCATCGCGCCTCAGGTGCAGCCCATCGACGTCCAGGCGGGGGACACGCTGAGCTTAACGATGGACTTCCCCTATCACTACAAGGTGGAGACGATTCCCTTCGGCGCTCCGGTCTACCTGGAGGGGGCGGAGGGGCGCGAGTTACTCGGTACGACGCCGCTGGTGCATCGCAGCGACGCGCCCCTGGAGCGGTCGCTCCTGATCGACCACAAAGGGTACAAGGTCGAGGAGATCGCCGCGCCGGGACGCAACGTGTGGAATCGGCACGTGCTGACGCTGGATCCGGCACAACCGGTGCAGGCCGAGGCCACTGGGCCGGAGGTCGACTGGAAGCCGCCCCCCAAGCGGCGTCGCTGGATCGACGTGGCTGCCGCCTCTGTGGCCGTGGCGGCGGGCGTCTACTCGATCCATCAGAAGTTTCGCGCGGATGATATATACGATCAGTACCAGGACGCTCGGGACCCGGCCCTCAAGTCACGCATCGAGGCGCACGACGCCCGAGCGCTGGCGGGGCTGGGCGTCATGCAGGTGGGCCTCGGAGTGCTTACCTTTCGGCTCATCCGCCGATAGGTCCCACCCTGCACAACGAGAATCATGGCTGCTGCAATCGACTACTCACGCTACCGCGTCCCCGGCGATGGCTCCTTTCGGATCGCGGAAGCCGCTACCGACGACGATCAGGGGCTGACGGAGGATGCGGCGGATGATATTAAGGATCGCAACGAAGACCGCCTCGACGATCTGCAAGAGCGCCTCTTCGCAGAACGGCGGCAGTCGCTCCTCGTCGTTTTCCAGGCGATGGATGCGGGCGGCAAAGACAGCACGATCCGCAAGGTGCTGGGCGACCTCAATCCGCAGGGCTGTCGCGTGTATGGGTTCAAGGCGCCGACTACCGAAGAGCGGGAGCATGATTTCCTCTGGCGTATCCATGCCCACACGCCGCGCCGGGGGATAATCAGCGTCTTCAACCGGTCGCACTACGAAGACGTGCTCATCGCGCGGGTCAAACAACTGGCGCCCGAGGAGCTCATCGAGAAGCGCTACGACCACATCAACCACTTCGAGGCGCTCCTGACCGATCACGGCACGCGCGTCGTCAAGTTTCTGCTGAACATCTCGAAGGAGTACCAGCTCGAACGCTTGCGCCGCCGCCTCCGGCGCTCCGATAAGCACTGGAAGTTCAATCCGCAAGACCTCGCGGAGCGGAAGCGATGGGACGCGTACATGGAGGCGTTCGAGGTCGCCCTGCAGCGGTGCTCGACGCCCCACGCCCCGTGGTACGTCATCCCCGCCGAGACGCGATGGTTCCGAGATGCCGTGGTCAGCCAGATCCTCGTGGACACCCTGGAGGCGATGAATCCGCAGTTCCCGCCGCCCGCGTTCGATCCCGCCGACTATCCGCCCGAATCGATCCGGTGATCGGGTCGCACGGGTGGCAACTCTGTGTAGTCGATAGTATCGTATAGGGGACGCTCACAGGCGACGTTCGGACGGGCGAGGAAGCACCGCGCGACCTGCTTCTCGCCGTGCTGTGACGCTCCCCGGCGAGAAGCGCTTCCGAGGTCCCACCCGTTGCCGCTGAAGGCGTCGGCCCCATTCGACGGACCGATCATTTTTTCATCTATCGCACCACCGATCTCATGGCAGAACAAGCATCGCAAGTGACCGCGGCCTATTCGGGCCAGGCTTCGATTTACGAACCCTCTGATGCCTTCCGAGATCGCGCCCACATCGGTTCGAAAGAAGCGTACGAGGCGATGTATCAGCGCTCGGTGGACGACCCCGAGGGCTTCTGGGCCGAGCAGGCCGAGCGGCTGGACTGGTTCGAGCCGTTCGACACGGTCAAGGACATCTCGTACGACCCGCACGACGTGCACATCCGCTGGTACCTCGGCGGCAAGCTGAATGCGACGTACAACTGTATCGACCGCCACCTGGAGGAGCGTGGTGATCAGACGGCGCTCATCTTCGAGCCGGACGATCCCACCGACGAGGCGCAGCACATCACCTACAATGACCTGCACGAGCACGTCTGCCGCTTCGCCAACGTGCTCAAGAAGCACGGCGTGGAGAAAGGGGACCGGGTGACGATCTACATGCCGATGATCCCCGAGGCGGCCTATGCGATGCTGGCCTGCGCTCGCATCGGGGCCATCCACTCGGTCGTCTTCGGCGGCTTCTCGCCGGATTCGCTGGCGGACCGCATCCTGGATTGCGACTCGGACTATCTCATTACCGCCGACGAAGGACGGCGCGCTGGGAAACGCGTGCCGCTGAAGGCCAATGCCGACGAAGCCCTCAAGCGCTGCCCGGACGTGCGGCATGCGCTGGTGGTGCAGAACACCGGCGGCGACGTGGACTGGGACGCCGACCGGGACCGCTGGTATCACGAGGAAGTCGCGACGGTGGACGCGACCTGTGAGCCCGAGGTGATGGACGCCGAAGATCCGCTGTTCATCCTCTACACGTCCGGCTCGACGGGCAAACCGAAGGGCGTGCTGCATACCACGGGCGGCTACCTCGTCTACACGGCGATGACGCATGAGTACGTCTTCGACTACCACGAGGGCGACGTCTTCTGGTGCACCGCCGACGTGGGCTGGATCACCGGGCACAGCTACATCGTCTTCGGCCCACTCGTCAACGGCGCCACGCAGGTCTTTTTCGAAGGCACACCCACGTATCCAGATGCGGGTCGCTTCTGGGCCGTCTGCGACAAGCACCAGGTCACCCAGTTCTACACGGCGCCCACGGCGATCCGCGCGCTGATGCGGGAGGGTGACGAGTACGTCAAGAAGTACGACCGCACGAGCCTGCGGCTGCTCGGGACGGTGGGCGAGCCCATCAATCCAGAGGCCTGGCGCTGGTACTACGACGTGGTGGGCGAGGGGCGCTGTCCCATCGTCGACACGTGGTGGCAGACCGAGACGGGCGGTATCATGATCACCGGACTGCCGGGGGCCGTCGGGCAGAAGCCAGGTTCCGCCGGGCTGCCGTTCTTCGGCATTCAGCCGGAGGTGGTGGACCAGGTCGGCACCGTGCAGGAGGGCGCGACGGAAGGTATCCTCATCATCGCCGACTCGTGGCCCAGCCAGGCGCGGACGGTCTACAAGAACCACGACCGCTTCGTCCAGACCTATTTCTCGAGCTATCCGGGCAACTACTTCTCGGGCGACGGCTGCCGCCGCGACGAGGACGGCTACTACTGGATTACGGGCCGGGTGGACGACGTCATCAACGTCTCCGGGCACCGGATGGGCACCGCCGAGGTCGAGAGTGCGCTGGTGCTGCACGACGAGGTGGCCGAGGCCGCTGTGGTCGGCTTCCCGCACGAGATCAAAGGGCAGGGCATCTACTGCTACGTAACGCTCAAGGCCACGGCGGATCCGAGCGAGGATCTCCGCCAGGAACTGGTCCAGCACGTGCGCAAGACGCTCGGGCCGATCGCCACGCCCGACTACATCCACTTTGCCGCGTCCCTGCCCAAGACACGCTCCGGCAAGATCATGCGCCGCATCCTGCGCAAGATCGCCGCGAACGACTACACCAACCTGGGCGACACGAGCACGCTGGCTGATCCGTCGGTCGTCGAGTCGCTGATCGAGGACCGCAAGAACCGCTAGAACAGCGGGGGAGTAGCTGAAGACCACCGATAACGTGTAAAAAGGCGTCCGGTCCACAGAGGTTGGCACCTCGAACCGGACGCCCTTTCAAGTCACGCTCGAAGGGGATCGAACCGGGATTTCGGTACGCCACTGCGCTGTGTGGAAGCTGGCACTTCCGGGCTGCAGGGGCGAACCCGTGATCGGCGTCTCCGAGCGCTGCGATGCACTGAACTTCAACATCTGAGGGGAAGCCCACTATGCATCACACCATCGTTACTACAGGGCATCAGGGTCCCGGTTTCATCGCGGGGGGCATCCTGCTGCTGTTCCTCTTTCTGTGTGGACCCCTGGAGGGCACCGCACAGGACGTCTCGTTTAGCGGCTTCATCAAGTCCGAGTATATCTACGACACCCGGCAGATCGTCGGGGCGCGGGAGAGCAACCTGTTTCTGTATCCCGCCTCCGACCCCAACCCGGATCGCGACGACGATGCGGAAGATGCGGATAATCTGCTCTTCTTTCCGTTTTTCTCGCGGCTCCGGATCCATGTGGACGACCTGCCCGAAGCCCTGGGGGCCGAGGTGACGGGCTTCTTCGAGACCGACTTTTATGGACCGAACAACGCTACGCTGAACACGCTTCGCATCCGTCGTCTCTTCGCTAAGATGGTCTGGGACAACCGCGAAGTGCTGTTCGGGATGGAGTGGTCGCCGCTCTTCTCGATGGCGGTGGCGCCGCAGACGGTGGCGCCGTCGACGGGCGCGCCGTTTCAGCCGTTCGCGCGGCATCCGCAGATCCTGTATACCGCCAAGACCGGCAACCTGCGCCTCATGGGTGCGCTCTCGCAACAGCGCGATGCGTTCGTGGATGCTGGTCCCGAAGGACCCGGCGCGAAGCCGCAGCAGCTCGCTACGATTCCCGGCGCCCATTTTCACGTCCAGTACGTCGACGGGGCGACGGTCGTCGGAGGCGGGGCGCATTACAAATGGCTCCGGCCGTTTCCCACGGGCAACCGCTTCGGCGCTGGGGCCGTGCAGGCGTATGCCAAGGTGGGGAGTGACGCGCTCGAGGTGCGGGGCAAGGCGACCTTCGGCGGCAGCCTGCGCGACCATCTGATGATGAGTGGTTATGTCACCCGCCCCGACGGTGAGGACGAGTACGACTTCAAGGCGCTCAACGTCGTGAGTGGATGGCTGGACGTCCACCGGCCGGGTGCCGTCTCGCCGGGCATCTATGTGGGTTACCTGCAGAACCTGGGCACGGCCGACGACGGACTGGACGCCGCGGAGTGGACGTTCTTCGCCCGCGACCCCAACATCGACTACGCCTGGCGGCTGGCTCCCCGCCTCGCGCTCAACTACGGGCAACTGCGTTTCGCGCTGGAGGCTGACGTCACCTCGGCCCTGTACGCCAGCGAACTGGACGACGCGTTCGCTCCTGACGCCCAGGATGCCGATGAGGCCGTCACCAACGTGCGGACGAACTTCTCCGTGTTTCTGTTTTTCTAGGGCAGGCCACCGAAGCGTCGTTTGCAGCATAGGCTTTCGGGCATTATATCGCGTAGATCGGGCACTTCCTCTATCGATCGTTAACCCATCGACATCATGGCACAGATTGACCGTGAGACGTACTGGCGCAAGCAGTTGCAGCGCACCATCATCCTCCTGGTCGTGTGGTTCGTCGTCGGCTACCTGATGAGCATCTTCCTCATCGAACCGCTGAATACCTTCACCTTCGGCGGGATTCCGTTCGGATTCTGGATGGCCCAGCAGGGCAGCATCTTCGTCTTCATCAGCCTCATCTTCATCTACGCCTACGCGACGGGCAAGCTGGACGAACGGGCGGGGCTCGCCGAGAGCGACGATGCGACGTCGGCCCCTGGAGCGGCCCACTAGCTCCTCCTCGCACACCTCCCCCGAACACACGTCTGCTGGAGGATCGATCATGAGTATCATCGCTTGGACCTTCGTCTGGGTCGGCATCACCTTTACCCTGTATATCGGCATCGCCATCTGGAGCCGCGTCTCCGATACCGCGGGCTTCTACGTGGCGGGCCAGGGCGTGCCCACGCTCGCCAACGGCGCGGCCGTCGCCGCCGACTGGATGAGCGCGGCCTCGTTCATTTCGATGGCCGGGCTGATTTCGTTCCTGGGCTCCGACGGGTCCGTCTACCTCATGGGGTGGACGGGCGGCTACGTGCTGCTGGCCCTCCTGCTGGCGCCCTACCTGCGCAAGTTCGGCAAGTACACGGTGCCGGACTTCGTCGGGGCGCGCTACTATTCGAACACGGCCCGCGTGGTGGCGGCGGTGGCGGCGCTGTTCGTGTCGTTCACCTACGTGGCCGGACAGATGCGGGGCGTAGGCGTCGTCTTCAGCCGCTTCCTGGAAGTGGACGTCGTCCTGGGCGTCATCATCGGCATGGCCATCGTCTCGATGTATGCCGTGCTGGGCGGGATGAAGGGCATCACCTATACCCAGGTGGCGCAGTACTGCGTGCTGATCTTCGCGTATACGCTTCCGGCGGTCGCCATCGGCATCGCGCTGACGGGCAACCCGATCCCCCAGGTCGCCATCGGCGAGGTCTTGCCCAAGCTGGACGGCATCTCCCGCGAACTGCTGGGGGCGAATTACAGCGACCCCTTCGGGCGGTTCGAGATGCTCAACGTCTTCTGTATCACCCTCTCGCTCATGGTGGGGACCGCCGGGCTGCCCCACGTCATCGTGCGCTTCTATACGGTGAAGAAGGTAAGCGA
>JAAAOL010000335.1 GCA_009908885.1 Bacteroidota bacterium
GCCGGAAGCGTGGTCGAGGAGGACGGCGACGAGGACATGACGGTGCGACGGCGTGTGCGGAGACGAAGGCGACTACAAGGTCGCCGCTGCCGGGTGGAGATGAAAGGGTGCGCTCGGTTCAGGAGTTTTCACCTGCCAGGTCCAGAGTGCGCTGATACAAGGCATCGGCTATCCAGAAGTCCGCCTCGGCTCGCAGTGCGTCCAGGATCGGGCGAATTTCTGCAATCAGGTTCTGGCGCTTGGCCTCCACCAGGACACCCAGCGTGCCGGTGATGGTCAGGCCCATGCGCTCAGCCTGCTGTCGCCCTCGGCGTTCGTCGAGCAGCACGAGGTCAGCATCGCGTTCGAGGGCCAGTGCAATCGCTTCTGCCTCTCCGACGTCCAGGGACAGCGCCAGGGCACGAACGAGTGGGGTGTTTTCGACGGACGCACGGCGGATCCAGCTGGCATCGGACACCTCAGTGGCGCCTGCTCGTCCCTCACCGTGCGTTACGACCTCACGGTAGACGGCGTCTGGAATGAGGACGGTCGTGAAGAGGGCCCGCAGCAGGTCGAGGCGCCCGACGGCGGCCAGCGTGACGAGTGGCGAGCTGTCGCTGACGACGATCACGACGACGGGACGGCATGGCTGTCGTCATCGAAGAGCCCGCGTAACGTCTCGGCGTCCTGCTCCAGATCCTCCACGTCGTACTGAACTGGAATGCGGCGGCTGGCGAGTAGGTGCCGAAACGCCCACCGGTCCATCTCGGCCACCGCCGCAGCCTTGCCCGAGGGGAGTCCTCGCTGGTAGAGCAGAACGGCGATTTCTTGCCGCAGCTCCCGTTCGGAGATGGGCAGCGCCTGCAGAATATCGTCAGAGATGGTAACCATAACCTGTGCAGGTCGGGGTTTGTGAGCTCCAGTGAAGGAAGTCTACTTTCTTAGCCTCCTACGCGTGCCGCCGTCCTGCGCTCCGGCCTAATACGCCCGGGCGAACACGACGCGCTGCTCGGACGGCTTGCCGGTGAGCAGGTCCTCCCCGGGTTCGTCGAGGCCGCGCAGCTGATCCGTGAACGGGATGCAGCGGATGGTGGCCTTCGTCTCCTCTTTGATGCGGGCTTCCGTCTCGGCGGTGCCGTCCCAGTGGGCCAGCACGAAGCCGCCGGGCTCGTCGAGGGCGGCCTTGAAGTCGTCGTACGAGTCGACCGCCGTGGTGCGCTCCTGGCGGAACTGGAGCGCCCGGTTGTAGAGGCCCTCCTGGATGCGGTCCAGCAGCTCGGTGATGCGGGCGGTCAGGCCCTTCTGCGGGACGATCTCCTTCTCGCGCGTGTCGCGGCGGGCCAACTCCACGTTCTCGTTTTTCACGTCGCGCGGGCCGATGGCGAGGCGGATCGGGACGCCCTGCACCTCGTACTCGTTGAACTTCCAGCCGGGGCGCTGCGCCTCGCTGGCGTCCAGCTCCACGCGGATGCCCGCGTCGGCCAACTCCTGCTCGATGCGCCGGGCGACCTCCAGCACGGTGGCGCGCTGCTCGTCGTTGAAGTGGATCGGGACGATGACGACCTGCGTGGGCGCCAGCCGGGGCGGGAGCACGAGGCCCTGGTCGTCCGAGTGGGTCATGATGAGCGCGCCGACGAGGCGGGTGGAGACGCCCCAGGAGGTGGCCCACACGTATTCCAGCTCGTTGTTCTCGTTCTGGAAGGTGCAGTCGAACGCCTTGGCGAAGTTCTGCCCCAGGAAGTGGCTCGTCCCGGCCTGGAGGGCCTTGCCATCCTGCATCAGCGCCTCGATGCAGTAGGTGTCCACCGCGCCGGGGAAGCGCTCGCTGGCCGTCTTGACGCCGCGCAGCACCGGCATCGCCATGTAGTCCTCGGCGAAGGTGGTGTAGACGTCCAGCATGCGGAGCGTCTCCTCCACGGCTTCCTGCTTGGTGGCGTGCGCCGTGTGGCCCTCCTGCCAGAGAAACTCCATCGTGCGGAGGAACAGCCGCGTGCGCATCTCCCATCGGACGACATTAGCCCACTGGTTGATGAGGATGGGCAGGTCGCGCCAGGACTGGATCCAGTCGGCGTAGGTGTTCCAGATGATGGTCTCGGAGGTGGGGCGGACGACCAGCGGCTCGCCGATTTCAGACTCTGGATCGGGCTTGAGGCCGCCTTCGCCGTCGTCGATGAGGCGCGAGTGGGTGACGACGGCGCATTCCTTTGCGAAGCCCTCCACGTGCTCGGCCTCCCGGGCCAGGAACGACTGTGGGACGAACAGGGGGAAGTAGGCGTTTTCGTGGCCCGTCTCCTTGAACATGCCGTCCAGCGCGGCCTTCATGTTTTCCCAGAGGGCATAGCCGTTGGGCCGGATGATCATGCAGCCGCGGACGGGTGAGTAGTCCGCCAGCTTGGCGCCTCGGACGATGTCGATGTACCACTGCGAATAATCGTCAGCGCGCGTGGTGATAGCGTCAGCCATAGTATACAGGAGGTGGAGGATTTCGCGTACAGCGTGGACACGTGAGACCTCTTTACGCCCGAGAGCGTCGAGAAGTGCGACCCGGCTCGGTATTTGTGGCTTCTTCAACGTGCGAGGCCCGCGTGACGGAAGCCGCATCGTTACCTCGGCCGAGCCTGGAGCGGCTTATCGGGTAGTGGTGCCGGTCTCGTAAAGGCCCCGCAATATACCCGCCGCCGCCGCCGATTTCAAAGCGTGTTCGCAGGGCGCGGCCGGGGAACAGTAACTTACGCGCCCGCGGATCGTTAGCCTTGAAGAGAGGCGTGCTGCACGTGTTGTTGAATCTTGGAGGACGTACCATGAACCGCCCATCGCCCATCGCCGCCGCCCAGAGGCGCTTTACAGGATTTGTTACGGTGCTGCTGGCGGGCGTGCTGACGCTCGGCCTTACGGGGTGCTATACGCAACTGGCCGCCACGGACGACTACCCCCAGGAGCGTCCGCCGGACTACGTGGAGGTGGAAGAGTACGAGGATGAGGCTGGTGACAGCGTCGTCGTCTCGCGGTACTACTACGAGGATCAGTACTACGATGACGGCTATGCGCGCAACTATCGGCCGTATCGCTACTCGCGCTACTTCTCCAGCTTCTACGCCGATCCGTTCTACGATCCGTGGTACTACGACCCGTACTACTACGGCAGTTCCTTCTCACTGAGCGTCCACTTCGGCGATCCGTGGTACTATAATCCGTGGCACTACGGCGGCTTCTACGGATCCGTCGGGTTTGGCTTCGGCTCGTACTGGCACCGTCCGTGGGGCTTCCGGAATCACTGGTATCACGGCTCGCGCTACGCCTACTACGATCCGTTCTACTACGGCTCCTATTACCGCTATTACCCGCGCTACTACCGCGATGGGGTACGCCAGGCGTACAACTACGGCCCGCGCGGCAGCTCCGTAGGCCGGGGCAGTTCCGGGTACACGAGCCGCGACGGCACGCGCCGCAGTGGCGTTCGAGGCGCCGCATCCGGGGGGCGTGAAATCGGCCGCCTGCCGGACGACCAGCGCGCCCGCGGGGCCGTCCGCTCCGGCGGGTCCTCGGGCAGCAGCGCCGCCGGACGCAGCAGCAGCCGGACGCGCGGGTCCGCCGCCCGCAGCGACGACGCTCGCTCCACGACGCGCAGCCGCGCCAACCGACCCTCGCGCAGCCGCAGTTCGGGCAGCCGGGGCACGGCAGATCGAGACCGCTCGTCGGATCGCTCCGGGTCGTCCGGCCGCAGCCGGGGTACGGTAGACCGCGATCGGTCGAATTCGGGCTCGTCAGGTCGTTCATCAGGCAGTGACGCCACACGGTCGCGCTCGTCGGAGCGTAGCCGCAGCGGCTCGGCCCGCTCGTCCGGGTCGTCGAACCGGGGTAATTCCTCGGCGCGCTCGTCTGGGTCGTCCCGCGATCGTTCGTCCGCCCGTTCGTCCGGGTCCTCCCGTAGTCGCTCGTCGGCTCGGTCGTCCGGGTCCTCCCGCAGCCGCAGTTCGGCCCGGTCCTCTTCCGGTTCGTCGAGCCGCAGCCGGGCGCGGTCGTCGTCCCGCTCGTCCTCATCGCGCAGTTCGTCCCGCGCCCGCTCCTCCTCGCGGCGGGGCGGCAACGACGGCATCTCGCACTCCCGCTCGTATCGCACCAATGACCGCCGCGACTACGGACGGTCGCCGTACTACGAGCGCAAACGCGAGGAGCGCCGCCGGGCCACGCGCACCTATCGGTACTATCCGTCGCGCAACGACGCCCCGTCGCCGCGCACCTACCGCCGGGACAGCGACGACAGCCGCCAGTCGGCCCGATCCTACTACAACGACTACCGCGACCGCGTGCGTGCGCTTCGGCAGCAGCAGCGGGCTCGCAGCGCGCAACGCTCGTACCGGTCACGTAGCAGTAGCCGAGCGCGCAGTGCCCCGCAGCGCTCGTATCGGTCGCGCAGTAGCAGCCGCGCCCGGAGCGCACCACAGCGCTCGTACCGCAGCCGCTCGTCGGCCCGCTCTGCACCGCGCAGCCGGAGTAGCAGCAAGGTGCGGTCCCGCTCGTCCGGCAGTTCGTCCCGCGCTCGCTCCTCCTCGCGCTCGTCGAGCAGCAGCCGGTCTTCCGGGCGTTCCTCCCGCAGCAGCCGGCGCGGCGGTAACTAGCGCGGCGCTCGCTCTTTCACGCAGCGCTGCCTGATGTCCTCTTCCTGTCGCCCGAATACGGGCTGAGGTAGGCGAGGTACGTCTGCGTTGCGCCCTTTCCCCGCGATTTCATCACCTTGACATAGACCCACGACCATGAATCACCGCAGCCTGGGACGCCGCCTTCGTCTCTTCGCCCTTCTGCTCGTCGCCGCGCTCGTGCTGCCTCCGCAGGCCGAGGCGCAGACGGCGCGCGACGCCTTTCGCTTCTCGGAGCGGCTGCCCGCCACCGGCGCCCGCATGATCGGCCTTGGCGGGGCCAGCATCGGCGGCATCGCCGACCCGTCCGCCCTCTTCACCAACCCGGCGGGCCTCGGCTACGCGACGTCCTCGATGGTGTCGGGTGCGCTGAATACGTTCGGCGTGAGCGACGAGGCCTTCTATGACGTGCCGGGCTTCAGCAGTTCGTTCGACAGCGACGTCACGGCGACCACCCTCGGCAATCTCGGCTACGTCTACAAGGCGCCTACGCGGCGCGGCTCGCTCGTCATCGGCGCGGCCTACAACCAGACCAACACCTTCGAGCGCGACCTGCGCTTTCAGGGCAACAACGGCCAGAGCACCATCACCACCTCGTTTCTGCCGTTCGACAACGAGTTCAGCATCGACGCGGACGGCGGCGTGACGATCTCCAGCGATCTCGCCTTCGCGGGCTTCGTGGCGGGCGCCGTCGAGTATTTTCCCGAGTTTCTGGACGACGATCCGAACGCGTATCCCTTCCTGGAAGCGGTGGAGCCGGGCACGACCATCGAGCAGCGCGGCACGGTCATCGAAGAGGGGCGGATGAATGAGTTCAACGTGGGTGGGGCCTGGGAGGCGTCGCCGGGCGTGATGCTGGGCCTCTCTGCCAATCTCGCCTTCGGCAGCTACGACCTGCTGAACGTGTTCGAGGAGGCGGACGTCTTCGGCGAGAACGGCCCGGCGCAGTACTCGGTGCTGCTGGACGACGGCTCGCTGCTCGAAGGCTTCGACTTCTTCGAGTACCGGCAGACGCTGGAGACCGATCTCGTGGGCATCAACCTGCGGGCGGGCCTCGCCGGCCAGGTGACGCCGAACGTGCGCGTTGGGGCCTCCGTCGAGACGCCGACCTACTACGCCGTGGACGAGGTCTTCAGCACGCGGCTGGAGACGTTCTTCGACCGGGGCGGCAGCCTCTCCTACGGCGACGACCCGAGCGACAGCTTCGGCAACGGCGAGTTCGAGTACGAAATCCGGTCGCCGTGGCGCCTCGGCGCAGGCGCGACCTTCACGGCGGCCAACCTCACGTTCCTGGCCGATGCCGAGTTCGTGGACTGGGGCCAGCTGGAGCTGGACGCGGACGACCCGTTCGTCTTCGCGGACGTGAACGAGCAGATCCAGGAAGACTACGAGGCCGTCATCAACGCCCGCGTCGGCGCGGAGTACCGGATCGAGGGCGTCGCACTGCGCGCGGGCTTCGCATATCGGCCCGATCCGCTGGCTGAGGCGGCCCGTCCCGTGATGAACGACGGCACCGAGTTGGATCGCACCAAGACCTTTTTCTCCGCCGGCATCGGCTACCGCTTCAACCAGCAGTTCCAGGTCGACGTCGGCTGGATGCAGAGCCGCTTCGACGATGTTTACGAAGCCTACCCCGACATCAGTATTCCTGGTTTTGTATCCCAAGAGTCTCTTCTTGTCGACGAGGAGATCGTCCGCAACCAGTTCGTCCTCGGCGTGCGGTACTTTTTCTAGGTTACAGGTTTGAAGGTCCGCAGGTCGCAGGTCGGGGACACCCACTAACCTGCAACCTGGAACCTTGCAACCTGAAACGTAACCGTTATCCGTCGGCAGCTTCGCGGCGGCGTTCGCGCATGAGGCGATGGAATTCGCGGGCGGCGCGGTTGTGCTCGCGCAGCGTGCGGCTGAAGGTGTGACTGCCGTCGCCCTTGGCCACGAAGAACATATACTTGTGGTCCTCGGCGTTGAGGACGGCCCGGATGGATGACTTCGACGGGTTCGTGACCGGGCCGGGCGGCAGGCCGTCGATCAGGTACGTGTTGTACGGGTGGACGATGTCGTAGTCCACGTTGAACAGGCGCCGCTTCTGCCCCTCGCGCTCCAGG
>JAAAOL010000323.1 GCA_009908885.1 Bacteroidota bacterium
AGAATCTCGCTCCGAGGGCCCTTCCATCGCGACGAAGCCGCCCTCCTCGGTGACCTGCACCGGAGCCTCACCGTCGAGCGCCACGCGCCAGATCTGCCACTGCCCGGTTCGGTTGGACGCGAAGTAGAGATGGCGCCCGTCGCGGCTCCAGCGGGGGTTGAGGTCGTCCGCGTCGGCGGTCGTCATGCGGCGCGGGGTGCTCGCGTCCGGCGTCGTCACGTAGAGGTCGGCGTGGCTCCCCGACCGCGCAGCGAAGGCCAGGCGCGTGCCGTCGGGCGACCAGCGGGGACTGTATACGGTGCCTTCCCCGAAGCGGGTGAGGCGGCGCGGGACGCCTTCCTCGGCGACCCACACTTCCGGCGTCCCCGTTCGATTCGAGACGAAGGCCATCCGCCCATCGGACGCGACGTGGGGCTCCTTGTCCCACCACGTCGAGTTGAACGCGACGGGCTCGCTCGTGCCGGTCTGGAGGTCGAGGCGCCAGAGGTCCACGTCATAGGCATAGTCCGCGAAGACCAGCCGCGAACTCGACCGGGCCGCAGCGAGAGGACCAGGATCACGGGCCGAGAGCGGAACGGCATGCAGCGTTCCTTCACCGTCTACCGGTGCCTGCCACAACCCGTACGGCCCCCTTCGGTTCGAGACGATGAGCAGCGAAGCTCCATCCGGCATCCAGGCGACCGACCAGACGTGTGCATCGTCCTCGGTGATCCGGGTCAGGCGTCCCGTCTCCAGTTCGACGACGTACACGTCGCCATTGTGCGGTCCGTTCAGGCGGACGAAGGCGAGATGCGTGCCGTCCGGCGAGAAGGTGGGGTAGCCGTCTACCTGCATCCCCGCCACCGGGGCGGTCAGGATGCGGCGCTGGTGGGTGTCCAGGTCGAGCAGGACGAGGCCGGCGTGTGCGGTGTCCGCCAGGGCGACCGTCGTGCCATCCGGACTCCAGGCCAGGCCCATGGGGCGGGCCCGCACGTCAGCGACGGGGCGCTCGTCCGTGCCGACGCTGGAGACCGTAAACGGGCGACACACCTGTTCGGGGCAGCGCAGAAACGCTATGGCGCTGCCATCCGGCGACCACGACGGGAAGGCGTCCGGCCCTCGCGTCACCTGGAGCGGTGTCTCGGCGTCGATGACGCGCACGAACAGGCCGTCGCCCGGGCGGGCATAGGCGACGTGCGTGCCCTCCGGCGACAGCGCCGGAGTCAACTCTTCCCCCGGCGCCGTGGTGAGTGGACGCGGCGCCTCCGCCCGCAACAGCTCGGGGCGGTGGTTGAAGGCGAACACCATCCCGATGACGATGCCGATGACGGTTACGACGATACCGAGGAGCACGAGCCCCACCGGAACGCTCCGCGCGTCACCACCCTCGGCCAACCTAGTGGAAGCCCCCCCTTCACCGGACGCACCCTCGGCCTCTGCGGCTGCCACGTCGGTACGGGGCGCCACAGGCTTAACCGGAGCGATCAGGCGGTAGCCTACCTTCGGGATCGTCTCGATCACGCGGGGGTCGCGCGGGTCGTCGTCGAAGGCGCGGCGCAGGTCAGAGATGCAGCGGGTCAGCGCGTTATCGTTGACGATGACGTCCGGCCACACGCGCTCGTGGAGCGTCTCGCGGGGGACGACGCTTCCGGCATGGCGGGCCAGCACGACGAGCACGCTCAGCACCTTCGGCTCCAGGCGGATCACCTCGTCGTCCCGCTCCAGCCGACAGGCCGCCGGGTCCACCTGCCATCCCTCGATCGTAAAGGGGTCGGCCGAGTGTGCGGAAAACGGACGGTCCGCCGAGGTGGAATCGTCGGGGCTCATGAGCGAGGAGGGGAAGCCGTGATGTGCGGCGAAGAGCGGACCTTATGAAGCCCTTTTGCGCGACCGAAAGCTATTCCGAAGGAGATCCGAAGGGTCTCCTCAGGCAGCGATGGCCGTGTACAGCGGATATTACCGCCGGTTCCTCGCACCCTCGCTTAGCCTGCCGCCCGACCACTTGCTCCCATGAAACGCCTCACCCTGCTGGTTGTCTGCCTGCTCCTCGCGTCTTCCACCGCTTCTGCCCAATCCGGTGAAACGGGTCTCGTAACGCTGGATGCTGGATCTCCGCTGGCGGGTGCAGATCGACTCGCGCCGCAGACCGAACGCTTCCTGCTATACACCCACACCGGCGATGCGCGGCAAACCCGGTCGCTGCTGACCCGCACCATCGAGGTCGCTCAGCGGGACGGCCAGGAGGTGCTCCGCGTCATCCAGCGCTACGACCTTCCCGAGGGCGTGAGCCTGGACACCTCGGTCGTCGTCCGCGCCACGCTCGCGCCGGTCACCTACGCTGCCACCCTTCCCCAGTCCACCCAGCGGTTCACGTTCTCAGAGGCGGCCGTGTCGGGCGTAATCTCCTCGTCGGAGCAAGAGCGCCAGTCCGTGGACGTCGCGCTCGATACGCCAGTGTACAGCGCGGTCGTGCTCGACGAACTCATCAAGGCGCTTCCCCTGGCTTCGGGCGCTGCCTTCCGCTTCCAGGCGTACAACCCCGGCAGAGACGTCATGACGTTCACCGTCCGCGTCACGGGGACCGAGCGCCTCTCACTGGTCGGCGGCGCATCGGTGGATGCCTGGGTGCTCACCGTCGAGGGCGGTCCCGTCCCGTCGACGCTCTGGGTGACCCAGGCAACGCAGGAACTGATCCGCTCCCGGACGCCGCTCCCCACCGGCGATGTCTTCTGGAAGGCGCGGCTGTATCCGATGCCCACAGCGGATGCCGAATAGGCCCCTTCCCCACAGGCACGTTCGCCGTTCCTCTCTATCAGGAGTTCCCCTCATGCCGCCAGCGTCTCTGCGACGTCCTCTCTGGACACGCATCGCAACCCTGCTCTTCCTGCTACTTGCCGTCGTCCTCTGGCCCCGGAATGCCTACGCCCAGGACGACCGCGCGACGCCCGTCGTGCTGCCGCGCCTCAGCGGTCCCATCACGCTCGACGGCCGCAGCAGCGAGCCTGCCTGGGAGACTATCGACTCGCTCCCGCTGACGGTGCAGGAGCCCACGTTCGGCGCCGCACCTACGGAACGCACGGACATCCGCATCGGATATGACGACACGCATTTGTACGTCTCGGGGCGGTTTTACGACAGCGATCCCCGGCGCATCCGTACCAACTCGCTGTACCGGGACCGCTACGCGGGCGATGACGCCTTCTCGCTGTTCATCGACCCCTTCGACGATCACGAAAACGGGCTCTGGCTGATGACGACGCCCACGGGCGTTCGCATCGACCGGGGCGTCAGCAACGACGCGCGCGACATCTTCGGCGACCCGTTCAACGCCAACTGGGACGCCTTCTGGGACGCCGAGACGCGCATCACCGCCGAGGGCTGGTTCGCCGAGCTGCGCATTCCCTTCAGCAGCCTCGGCTTCCGCGTCGAGGACGACCGCGTGGTGATGGGCCTCATCACGTACCGCTACATCGCCCGAAAAAACGAGCGGCACATCTACCCCGCCATCTCCCCCGACTGGGCCACCAGCTACGCCAAGCCGTCGCAGGCGCAAGACATCCTGCTTCGAGGTGTCGACGATCAGCGCCCCGTGCACCTCACGCCGTATGCCCTGGGCGGCGTCGATCAAGCTCCCGTGCGTGTGGCCTCAGAGGACGCTTTCACTACCGAACGCACCGCGACCCAGGACCTGGGCCTCGACGCCAAGGTCGGGCTGACGAGCAGCCTCACGCTCGACCTCACCGTCAACACGGACTTTGCCCAGGTGGAAGCGGACGACCAGCAGGTCAACCTGGACCGCTTCAGCATCTTCTTCCCCGAGAAACGGCGCTTCTTTCAGGAGCGTGCCGGGCTTTTTGCGTTTCGCCTGGGCGGGGCCGACCGGCTCTTCTACAGCCGCCGCATCGGGCTCAGCGACGAAGGCGTTCCTATCCCGATCCTGGGCGGGGCTCGCCTCGCGGGACGCATCGGAAGCTGGGACCTCGGCGCGCTCTCCATGCAGACCGCGCGGCACGGCGGAGCGCCGACGGAGAACCTGTCCGTCCTGCGCGTGCGCCGCGACCTTCTCCGTCCGGGCTCCTATGCCGGAGCTCTCCTGACGAGCCGCCTGGACGCCGATGGCGCCTACAACGTGGCGTATGGCCTGGATGGCGTCCTGCAGCTGGGAAACGGGCATACGGCAGACGTGCGCCTCGCTCAGACGCTCGACCAGCCCCGGATCGCAGAGGATGATTTTTCGCCCCTGGGGGCGAGCCTGCTGAACGCCAGCCTCTCGCGCATCACGATGAACGGCGTCGGCTACCTCGCGACGCTCACCCGGTCCGGCAGCGCCTTCGAGCCGGGCCTCGGCTTCGTGACGCGGCGCGACTTCACCGGGGGCAGCGCGACGCTCACCTACGGGCACTTTTTCGATGACCGCTCGCCGCTCCGGTGGGTCGCCCCCTTCCTCAACGGCGGCGCGTACCTGCGCAATGCCGACGGGTCTCTGGAATCCGCATTCTACGGGATGTCGGTCCGCACGCAGTGGAAGACGGGCGCCGCCTCGCGCGTGGCCGGTTTCATCGTCCACGAAGACCTGCGCGCACCGCTGGCCCTGCCGGGCGGTGTCACCGTACCGACAGGGCGATACCGCTTCGTCGAGTTCGCGGCGTCGCACACGCTGGCCGACGGGCGCCTGCTGCGGGCCGCGACAGCCCTCGACGCGGGCACGTTCTATGACGGCTCGCGCGTGGGCATCGAGGTTACGCCCACCTGGAATGCCTCGGCGCACCTCGAACTGAGCGGGGTCTATCGCTACGAACGACTGCGCTTCAATCACCGCGCGGAACGGGCCGACCTGCACGTCGCCCGCCTGCGGGCGCAGGTGGCTTTCAACGCCCGCCTGTCCGTGGCGGCTTTTGCGCAGTTCAGCAACGCGAGCGACCTGCTCAGCACGAACGTCCGCGCCCGGTACAACGTGCGGGAGGGCAACGACCTGTGGATCGTCTACGACGAGGGCCTCCATGCAGATCGACTGCGCCACGCGTCCCCTCTACCACGCTCAGCGGGACGGACGCTCCGGCTGAAGTATTCGCACACCTTTTCACTCTGACCTTCATCGCCCTATTCACTCCATACCCACTATCCGCTATCTGACTCCGATGTCGACCCGACTCTCTACCCAACCCCATCGCCTCGTCCTTCTGAACGCACTCCCGGTCTTCCTGCTGAGCCTGCTCCTCGTCGGCTGCGGGTCGGACCGTCGCGCCCAGCCGCAACCGGAGCCTGTCCAGGCTGAGGTCTTCGAGCCGGGCCTGATCTCGACGCCGGAGGCGCGCGAGTTCGCTCTGACGTTCACGCCGGACGGGCAGACGCTCTTCTTCACGCGCTCGACGGAGAGCGACACCACCCCGCCGTACACCATCTTCATGGCCCACCGCACCGACGACGGATCGTGGAGCACGCCGGAGGTCGCCCCGTTCTCAGGCGAGCACTTCGACGCCGACCCGTTCGTCGCCCCCGATGGCTCAGGCATCTACTTCTTCTCGATGCGCCCACGCCGCGCCGGAGCGCCCCCGCTCGACGACCCGGACCTCTGGTTCGCCGAGCGTACCGACGACGGCTGGGGCCCACCGGTCAACCTGGGGCCGCCGGTGAACTCGGAGGCGGGGGAGGGCTTCGTGTCGATCACGCGGGACGGCACCCTCTACTTCGCCTCGGACCGCGACTCCGCCGCCCACAGCATCTACCGAGCGCCCCGGCAGGATGGCAGCTTCGCCACCCCCGAGTTGATCGACGCCGAGATTGAGACGAACCTCTCGAACCCGCTCATCGCCCCGGACGAGCGCTTCCTGATCTTCTACTCTCCCAAGATGGGCGGCTACGGCGAGGAAGACCTCTTCGTCCTGTTTCGGGAGGGCGACGGATGGAGCATCCCGACCAACCTCGGCCCTCTCGTGAACACGGCGGCGGGCGAGGGAGCGCCCGGCCTCTCGCCCGACGGGAGCACGCTGTACTTCACGCGCGACTGGGACATCTATCGCATCCCGACGGCGGCCCTCGACGCGCTGCAACGGGACGGGACGTGACGAGCCCGGCCTCAGCGCTCAGGTCGCGCTTCCCTGCATCAGCTTGAGGGCCAGCGCCTTCCGCGAGTGCAGGCCCAGCTTGGCCAGCACGTTTTCCGTATGGCGCCGCGCCGTATGCGGGCTGATGAAGAGCCGCTCGGCGAGTCCATCGTTGGAGAGCCCTTCGGCCAGCAGGAGGGCGACCTCGGTCTCGCGCCGGGTGAGCCCATGCCGCGTGCGGATCGTGTTCACGTCTGGCAACGCGGGCCCGGCATCGCTCGCCACCGTGAGCAGGATACAGGCGTCCGCAGCGAAGAAGCAGGGCCCCACGAGGGTCCCGCGCAGGGTATACGCGGCCCGATGCGTGCGGACCACCTGCTGCGCAGGGACGACGGGCGCACCGTTGCTGTAGCCCTTCCCGAGCGGCTGAAGACGCTGCGCGAGCCCGTCCATCTCCAGCACGACGCGATCCCGCTCGGGGTCGGCGTCCAGCAGGCGCATCAGGGCCGCGTTGCGATGCAGATGGCGCCCGCTCGGACCGATGAGCGCAACCGGCTCCTGGAGCAGGTCGAGCGCCTGCCTGTGATCAAAGAAGCGCGTAACGGCCTCGCACTGGGCGAGGGCCTGGGCGGAGAGGTGCAGGCTCATGGGGGTGGTCAGAGCAGCCCGGCGTGAGCCGGACGAAAGAGGCACATC
>JAAAOL010000206.1 GCA_009908885.1 Bacteroidota bacterium
AGTTCGTAGAGTAGGACGCCCAGGGCGTACACGTCCGTGGCCGTCGTGATGCCCGCGCCGCGCACCTGCTCCGGCGCGGCATATTCCGGCGTCATCACACGTAGCTCGGGGCGCGTCTGCAGAACCGATGCTCCTGATGCTGCCGGGTCGAGCAGCTTGGCGATGCCGAAATCCAGCAGCTTCACCGTGCCCTCATCCGTAACGAGGATGTTCGATGGTTTGAGGTCGCGGTGGACGACGAGGTTCTGGTGCGCGAACTGCACCGTCTGGCACACCGCCTGAAAGAGGCGCAGCCGCTCGGCGATGGGCAGCCGATGTTGGTCGCAGAACGTGGTGATGGGCGTGCCCGCGACGTACTCCATGACGAAGTACGGGAGCCCGTCCTCGGTCAGGCCGCCGTCGTAGAGCCGGGCGATGTTCGGGTGCTGGAGGCGGGCCAGGATGCGTCGCTCGACCCGGAAGCGGGCGACGACCTCGGCGGTGTGCAGGCCGGGCCGGATGAGCTTGAGCGCCACCTGCTGCTCGAAGTCGCCGTCGCGCTCGGCCCGGTAGACGGCCCCCATGCCGCCCTGTCCGAGCAATTCCTTCACCTGGTAACGCCCGATGCGGGAGCCGATCAGGTCGTCGGAGTGTGGCAGCGAACCAGCTCCGTCTGTGAGGAAGCGGTGTTCGAGGAGCAAGCCCTGGCTCCGCTCGTGCCCCGAGAGCAGGTCCTCGATCTCGCGTCGAAGTGCCGGATCATCGGCAGCGATGTCGTCCAGGAAGGCGTCGCGCTCGGCCCCGTCACGGTCCAGCGCGGCGAGAAAGAGGGCTTTGATCTGCTCCCAGCGTTCGGAATCCATGCTACGGTATCATCGGGCAGACGGGAGGGGGATACCCTTCATGGCGATAAAACCGCCTCCAACTGGTCATCCACGGCGTGTCACTGCACCACCTGGCTGGCACGCGGGTCGATCTCGGCGAGGCGGTCGAGGGCTTCGTCGAGGGCGAGCACCTCGTCGGCTTCTTCGTCGGACAGGAAAGGGGCTACGTCGTCGAGCGGGAGGGGCCGCTGGCCGCCGCCGCGTTTGATGCGCTTCTTCGTGCGGGCATAGTCGCGGAGGAGCCGACGCATCGTCCGCCCGGCGATCCCGAAGAACTGCGCCCGGTTGCTGGCATCGAGGCGTTGCTGATGGACGAGCTTCAGGTACACCTCGTTGACCAGCGCCGTCGGGTTGAGCGTGTGGCCGGGCCGCTCATTGCGCAGGTGCTTGCGGGCCAGCACCCGCAGCTCGTCGTAGAGCAACGGCATGAGGGCTTCCAGCGCGTCGTCGTCGCCCTCCTGCAGCCGCTGCAACCACCGGGTAATGTCTCCCGCAGCTGGCATCGTTTGGATTCCCAGGCCTGATCGGCATGCTCCCTATTTCAACATAGAAAATTTCACCGAAAGGAATGGCCGGGACAGTCGCGGGGCGCCAAAAAGCGTGCAGCACTGCGAAAAGGGCAGGGGTCATCGGAAAAAAACGCCTTCACCTCGCCCTTTTCTCATTCCGATGTCCAGATTCGAGTGAAAACGTCGCCATGTATAGCGGTCCGCCGCATCGTGCGTCCTGCCGGGACGGTGCGGGCCTGCTCGTTCACTTCCTCTCCGATGCCATGCGACGCACAGCCCTTCTCGCCCTTTCGTTCTGGATCGTCGCGGCCACGGCCCAGGCTCAGTCGTCCACTCCAATACCCAACCCTGGCTTCGAGCACTGGACCGACGGCACGCCCGACGGCTGGACCGCGTCGTCGACGGAATTCGAATCCATCACGCGGACGACCGAGAGCCATAGCGGCGCCTTCGCTGCGCGCGGGGAGATCAAGACCGATGCGAACGGCTTCGTCATCGACGCGCGCCTGGTGGCCGGAAGCCAGGCGACGAACTTCCGCCTCCCCTTCGACCCGTCGTTCAAGCGGCTGACGGGCTACTATCAACTGACGGGGATCAGTCCGAAGACGGCCCTCGTGATCCAGGCGCGGCTGTTCGACGGGAATGAGCAGCGGGGGCTGATGCTCCTCCAGATCGAGGAAGACACCGACGGCTGGACGCCCTTTTCGCTCGATCTCGTCCCCACGCCCGGCCTGTCTGCCCCCGACGAGATGATCGTCAGCATCAATGCCGGGCTGAAGCCGTCGGAGATCCCGCCGGCCCAGACGGGGGCCGTCATGCTGATCGATGACCTGGCGATCGAAACGGAGGAGGAGATCCCGCCCTGCACCGTGACGAGCACCGGGGACAGCGGGCCGGGCTCACTGCGGCAGGCGCTGCTCGACGCCAGCGCCGGGCAGTGCACCGACGCCGACGCGCCCGACGTGATTCGCTTCGACCTTCCGGGGGATGCGGACGATTCCGGCGACGGGCCGCACACGATCCGCCCCCTCACGCCGCTCCCGGAGGTCCCCGAGCGCGTCGAGGTCGACGGGCTGACGCAGCCCGGAGCTGACTGCACGAGCTGGCCGCCGCAGCTCCAGGTCGAACTCGACGGCACCGACGCGGGCGGCGACGGCCTCGTGCTTTCCGGCGGCGGGGTGGTGCGCGGGCTGGTCATCAACCGCTTCGCCGGGGCGGGGATCGTGGCCCGTGGAGACGATGCGTATGTCTTCGCGTGCAACTTCATCGGCACCGACGTGACGGGCACGGCGGATCTGGGCAACGGCGGCGCGGGCCTCAGCGTGCACGACGCCCCGGCCACCATCGGCGGGACCGTGACCTCGGCGCGCAACCTGATCTCCGGCAACGATGGTCCCGGCATCGAGGTGCGCAGCCTCGGCGGCACGGTGCAGGGCAACTACATCGGGACCGATGCGAGCGGGACGGTGCCGCTGGGCAACGCACGGGCGGGCCTCTGGGCGACGGGCTCCGACCACCGCATCGGCGGCGACGTGGCGGGGGCGGCCAATGTGATCGCCTTCAACGGCGCGCAGGGCGTGACGCTCACTGCCACCGCGGCCTATCCGACCTCCGTGGACAACGTGGTGCAGGGCAACCGGCTCTTCGGCAACGGCGGCCTCAGCATCGACCTGGATGACGACGGGGGGACGGCCAACGACGCGGGAGACGGGGACGATGGCGCCAACCGGCTGCAAAACTACCCGGTTCTGTCCGAGGTGCTGCTCAGCAACAGCATCCGGGTGGAGGGGACGCTGGAGAGCACGCCGTCGACCGCCTTCCGGCTGGAGTTCTTCGAGAGCGATGCGTGCGGCGCCGAGGGCCGGGGCGAAGGCCGAACGGTCCTCGCCGCCGAGACCGTGACGACTGATGCAGCGGGCGTGGCCTCCTTTACCTTCACGTTCGACGCCGACGTGCCGAGGGGCGCGTTCGTCGCCGCCACCGCCACCGATCCGCAGGGCAACACGAGCGAATTCAGCGACTGCTTCGAGGTGGTCACCGGCGTGGCCGTGGAGGAGGCGGAAGCGCCTACGGGCTACGTCCTGTCTCCGAACTACCCGAACCCCTTCAACCCGCAAACGACGATCCGCTACGCGCTACCTGTCTCGGGCCCGGTGCGCCTCGCCGTCCTCGACGTGCTGGGGCGGGAGGTGGCCCTGCTGGTCGATGCACCGCGACCGGCGGGGCCGCACACGACCGTGTTCGACGCCACCGGGCTGCCCAGCGGCCTCTACGTCGCCCGGATGCAGTCCGGCGGCGTGGTGCAGACGCGGACGATGCTGCTCATGAAGTAGCACGCGGCGCTCGTCCACCCCATGCCTCTGACCATAAGATCATCATGAACGATCGACCCAGCAAAAGACGGTGCTTCGTGGGAGCCGGCTGGCTCGTGCTCTTGCTGCTGGCAGTCTCGCCCGCACAGGCCGCCACCATCGTCGTGACCTCGAATGCCGACGACATGACGGCGAATGGCAACTGCACGCTGCGAGAGGCGCTGGAGGCCGCAAACACCGATACCGCCGTGGATGCCTGTGCGCCGGGCGCCGGGCCCGACCTGATCCGTTTTCGCCCGACGCTCCAGGATGCGACCATCCTCCTGACCAGCGGCATGCTGCGCGTCGACAGCGATGTGACGCTGCATGGCGGTTCGCTGAACGTCAGCCTCGACGCCGCCGGGGCGTCACGGGTCCTCGTCGTGGAAAGCGGCGCGACCGCCGAGATCATCAACCTGACCCTGACGGGAGGCTACGCAGCAGGACCGGGCAGCGGCGTGAGGAACCGAGGAACCCTCATGCTGACCGGCAGCGCCGTGACCGGCAACCAGTCCACGGGCAGCATTCTTGGCTTCGGGGGCGGCATCTTCAACGAGGGGGGGCTCCTGACGCTCTCCGAGAGCGCGATCTGCGACAACGCAGCGGAGGTGTTCGGTGGAGGTCTTTACAACAATGCCACGGGCGAAGTGCTGCTGCTGGATAGCGTCGTCTGTGACAATCAAACAGGGGGTGTCGATTTCGGGGGCGGCATCGTCAATCTGGGTACACTGACCCTGGAACGATGCATCGTCCGTGGCAACACGAGCGGCTTTGGAGGAGGCATCTTTAACGACGGTACGATGACAGTAGAGCAGAGCACCGTACGCGCCAACGAGAGTACGAGTAGCTCGATTGGGATTGGCGGTGGAATCCTCAACAGCGGGGTGATGACGTTGGCACGAAGCACCGTGAGCGACAATGATGCAGGCGGCATCTATAACGACGGCACGCTGACCCTGGAGCAGAGCACCGTCAGTGGTAACCGGGCCGAGGGTGGAGCGGGCATCCTCACCAGCGGGCTACAGGGCGACGGAGCGCTGGCGCTTACGCAGAGCACCGTCAGCAACAACGAGGCAGAAGTCGATGGGGGCGGTGTGTTCGTAGCGGGTGGAGCTCGTCTACAAACCCGAGGCTCCATCATCAGCGGCAATATCGACGCGGGCCTGTTCAATGGCGCTGACTTGATAACAGATCCCTTCACCCCGCCGACGATCACGTCCGGCGGATATAACCTCATCGGTGATGTGTCTACGCGGAACCTATCCGACTTCAACGAACCGGGCGACCTGACGGGCGTGACGGATCCCGGCCTCGGTCCGCTGAGCGACAACGGCGGCCCGACCGAGACCATGCTTCCCCTGCCCGGCAGCGCGGCGCTCGACGCCAGCGACGCCGCGATCTGCATCAGCGCCGAGGATCAGCGGGGCCCTGGCTTCCCGCGCGCCCGCGACGGCGATGGCGACGGCACGGCGACGTGTGACATCGGGGCCACGGAGGCTCCGACGACGCCTCTCCCGGGCTATGCGCTGCTGCTGATGCTTCCGCCCGGCCACCTTCCGCCTCCCGCTTCCATCGCCACGCTTCGCGCGCCTGTCGCAGGGGCGGACGACTTCGACAACGACGGCGTGCCCGAGATCGTGGTCGAAAGCAAGGATCCCCAGGGGAATTCGACCCTGACGGCGTTCACCGCGGCGACCGGGACCGAGGTCTGGAGCGCCACCTCGGCCGACTACGGTTGCTGGCCGCAGAACGGGAGGCTACGGGGCTTCCTGAATACCGACGACGACCCCAACGTGGAGGCCATCCTCGGAGGCGAGGGCACGCTCGTCATCGACACCACGACCGGCAAGGCGGACTTCTGCCTGGACGACACCTACCGCCACCTGGCCGAGCAGGACGTCGATGGCAACGGCACGCTCGCCCTCATCGTCGTCGACACGCAGATGCGCCAGATTCAGGCGTGGGGCTGGCAATGACGATGCACGGAGGACGATGATGAAACGGAGAGCAGCCATGAATAAGGGCCTATTCCTCGTTCTGACGATGGCGCTATGTACCGGCACGGCCCTCGGGCAGGAGGCGCGGATCGAGTATGAAATCGCAGGCGCGCTGCGGTTAGGCACGGAGGTCGCTGCGAACGGCGTGCGCGTGGGAGCGGGCGACTTCAACGATGACGGCGTGGTAGACCTCGTCACGTTTCGCATGGACGCGCAGGACAACCCGCTGGCGCTCGTCGTCTTCGACCCGGTCGCACAAGCGCCGCTCCTGTCGATTCCGTACGCCGACATCGTCGCCGCGCTGGATGGGCAGGAGCCCACGCGCTTCCTGGGGTTCTTCCATTTTTACGAGGACGACACCCTCGCTGCCATCTTCCAGGGCGACGGCGTGCTGGGCATCATCGCCATTCTCATCGCGAAGCAGGCAGCCCCACCGCTCACGCTCCCCGCCGAGCAGGCGCTCGTGCTCGACCTGGACCAGGACGGGCTCGTCGAGGTCGTCATCCGGAACCCGGAGACGCACTCCATCCAGGTCTGGGGCACGGACGACACGGGGACGGCGTCGGAACGCGGGGTGGAGGCTGCCCTGCAGCGCCTCCTTCCGAACTATCCGAACCCGTTTCGCGAGGCGACCACCATCACGTACGAGGTGGCAGAGCCCGGTCGTGCCCTGCTCGAGGTGTTCGACGTGCGGGGCCGTCGCGTACGGGTGCTCGTCGCGCGGGAGCTTCCGGCGGGTACGCACCGCATCACCTGGGATGGTATGGACGATGCGGGGATGCCCGTCGCCGCAGGCACGTACCTCTATCGCCTGCGGGTGGGCGAGCGGGTCACGAGTGGACAGGCCCTGCGCCTTCGATAACGCCACAACCAGAGGAGGACCCGCATGAAGACCGCTCGATGGATCATCGTGTGCCTCGTCACCCTGCTCCACGTCGAGGCTGAAGCGCAGGTGACCTGC
>JAAAOL010000410.1 GCA_009908885.1 Bacteroidota bacterium
GAGGACCACGTCTTTGATTAGGTACTGCCCCTCGGGGGTGGGCACCAGCGGGAAGTGGATGAATGTAATGTCGGGCAGAAGGATGAAGGCGAGGAGCGTGCCCGGAATCCGGAGAAGGAGCAGAAACAGTGCGATCCTGACGAAGGGGCGATAGAGCATGGTGAGCCCGATCGCCACTTCCCACCATCCCAAAATGAGAACCATCACCTCGGGCGACCCAAAGTAGACGGTGTGCGCGAGCAGCGACGTCGCCGTTTCGTGACCCATCGGCTTCAGGAGGCCGAGCCACACGAACAACCCGCCCAGTGACAGCCGATGCAGGCGGTGTCCGTACCGGTCAAGCCATTCGATGATGCGCTCGTCGAGGCGACCGAGGCGCGCCCAGCGTGTTGGTGATTGCGTCTTCATAACGGCATAAACAATCCATTCGGAGAGCAGGACGTAGCGAGATCATTAAGGCGACGGAGCCCGCACAGGCGGGTATCGCGTTCGCGGAAGAGATCGCCGGACCGCTAGAGGCTAAAAGTAACCCAGGTTGTGTCCTACGCGAAAGGTTGTCATTCTGAACCCTGTCCCGGCCATGATCTGGGATCTCATTCAGACACGAGGGCGCAGCCCGACGGATGCCAATCATCATCATGGGCTTTACCGGCCGCTCAGGGGCGATTTACTTGCGTGAACCTCCCAGCGGTCGGTTTCAAATTGGGGTCCGAAAGGCGAAGCCTTCACGTCAGTACATGACACACAACTTGGGTTAAAAGTAGAATGACGAGAGGGAAGCGGTCGATAGCGAATGCTGAATGTTGGTGTGGAATGGTTTCCTACATGGTCTGGCGGGGTGTTCGGGGGCCACTGCGCGTCGTGAATCCACAGCACGGCGTGGCATTCATGCCTTCGCCCTGCGTGCTGCTGCCACTGATTAACCCCATCCGACGTCATGGTTTCTGCCCTGACCCCAACCGGTGGACGGCCGTCGATCCGGAGCACGTCCGCTCCGCGGAGCCCGGACGCCGTCGACCTTTGGGCTGCACCCCGACGCGCAGGACCCGCTCGGCACGCTTCGCGCCGGGACGACGATGCATTTCTGTCGGTGGCGTATCCGGCCGAGGAAATGCGGGGGTTACTTGTACCGGCTGGAGCGGAAGCGCGGATAGCCGTAGGCCCGCCGGCCGATGCCGTCGCACTGCGCCGCGCCCCACGTCGAATGATCGGTCGCATTCGCGCAGACCGTTTCCGCCACGCCACGGAGCAACCAACCGCCGACCGAAGACGGGCGCACCCGGTAGGTGTCGACCGGACGCGAACTGGGAGCCGTCACAAACGGAGCCGAGAGCGTCGGGACGGTGGCGGGATACTCCTCGTCCGCGGAAGGGGCGCGGAGGCCGTCGAGGTACGGCGTGAGCCTAAGGGGTTGGCGGGCCGGAAGGGCGTGTGTGGCCTGGGGCGGAGTAAGCACGGTGCTCATAACAGGAAGCGCAGACAGCGAGGTGCTGTCGGATGGCGTGCCCGGAGCCTGCTGAAGCTGCCCGCGGGCGGGAAGGGCAAAGGAAGCGAGAAGGAGAGCCGTTGCGAGGTACTTCATGCTACCGCTGAAAAGTGACAGAGGGGATTGGCCATTGAATAGGACGCGCTGGATGCCCAACAGGTAACAGGTAGGGAGACGCCCAGCGACGATGTGAACCAACGGCCCGATGGGGCATACACGTCCCCGCTCGCTCAACCGCTGTCCTCACCAATGCCACTCCTACGATGGTTTCTGATCTCTTCGATGCCGACCAGTGGACCGCTGTCGACGGCTTCGACTTCGACGACATCACCTACCACCGCGCCACGGAGCACGGCACCGTGCGGGTCGCCTTCGACCGACCCGACGTGCTCAACGCCTTCCGCCCGCAGACCGTCGATGAGCTCTATCGCGCGCTCAACCACGCCCGCCAGACGTCCGACGTAGGTTGCGTGCTGCTGACCGGCAACGGGCCCTCGGAGAAACACGGCAAGTGGGCCTTCTCGTCGGGCGGCGACCAGCGCATCCGCGGCAAGGACGGCTACCAGTACGAAGACGAAGAGGGCGAGGTCGACCCGGCCAAGCTCGGGCGGCTGCACATCCTTGAGGTGCAGCGGCTCATCCGCTTCATGCCGAAAGTCGTCATCGCCGTCGTGCCCGGGTGGGCCGTGGGCGGCGGGCACAGCCTGCACGTCGTCTGCGACCTGACGATCGCCAGCGCTGAGCACGCCATCTTCAAGCAGACCGACCCCGACGTGGCCAGCTTCGACGCGGGCTTCGGCTCGGCGCTCCTGGCGCGGCAGGTCGGGCAGAAGCGGGCGCGCGAGATCTTCTTCCTCGGCAAGAATTACTCGGCCGACGAGGCCGTCGACATGGGCATGGCCAACGCCGCCGTTGCGCACGAGGAGCTGGAGGCGATGGCGCTGGAGTGGGCGGCCACCATCAACCGGAAGAGCCCGATGGCCATCCGCATGCTGAAGTACGCCTTCAACATGGTGGACGACGGGATGGTTGGTCAGCAGATCTTTGCCGGCGAGGCGACGCGCCTCGGCTACATGACGGACGAGGCGCAGGAGGGGCGCGACGCCTTCCTCGACAAGCGCGACCCGGACTGGGACGCTTTCCCATGGCACTTCTAGCAGGGCGCACCACAGCCTGTCCAGTAAATTTCTGGCGGTGGCGGTACCCGAGGGCGAAAGGGGGGCTAGCCAGCATCGCTTTCCACCCATGCCGGCGCCTCGGCACGAAGCGCTGCACTTCGCGTACCATTCCCGATCCCGTCTCGTCCGACGGCCCTTTCTCACCAATCGCCCGATCCCATGGAGGTTGAGCGCTATCAGCCCGCGCATCCCATCCGCTTCGTCACGGCCACGAGCCTGTTCGATGGGCACGACGCGGCCATCAACATCATGCGGCGCATCCTGCAGTCCACTGGCGCCGAGGTGATCCACCTGGGCCACAATCGCTCGGTGCAGGAGATCGTCGACACCGCCATCCAGGAAGACGCGCAGGGCATCGCCGTCTCCAGTTACCAGGGCGGGCACATGGAGTACTTCAAATACATGCATGACCTGCTGGACGAGCGCGGGGCCGGCCACATCAAGATCTACGGCGGGGGCGGTGGCGTGATCGTGCCCGAGGAGAAGAAAGAGCTGGAAGCCTACGGCATCGCCCACATCTTCTCGCCGGACGAGGGGATGCAGATGGGCCTGCAGGGCATGATCAACACGATGCTCGAAGAGTGCGACGTGCCGATTGTTGATCTCGACTTTGCCGTTGAGGATTTCGAGAGCGAGAAGGATTCGCGGCGCATCGCCCGCACCCTCTCGCAGATCGAACGGACGCACAGCGCTGGCGAGGCGGTGAAAACGACTGTGACGGCAGGCGGCGAGGAGCAGACGGAAACGGGCGGCGACGGGATTCCTGAGGCGACAGACGTTGAAACGTTCAACGTTCCACGTTCCACCGTTCCAGCGCTTGGCATCACCGGCACCGGCGGCGCGGGCAAATCGACGCTCACCGACGAGCTCGTGCGCCACTTCCTGAACGACTTCGACGACCTGCACGTCGCCATCCTGTCCGTCGATCCCACGCGGCGGCGGACGGGGGGGGCGCTCCTCGGCGACCGCATCCGCATGAACGCGATCTATGGCGACGGGGCCGCCGAGCGCGTCTACATGCGCTCGTTCGCCACGCGGCAGGCGCACCGCTCCACGAGCGAGGCGCTGAAGGAAGCGATGAATGTCTGCCGCGCCGCCGGGTTCGACCTGATTATTCTGGAAACGGCCGGCATCGGGCAGAGCGACACCGAGATTGTGGACCTCACCGACGCCTCGCTCTACGTGATGACGCACGACTTCGGCGCGCCGACCCAGCTGGAGAAGATCGGCATGCTCGATCTTGCCGACTTCATCGCGCTCAACAAGTTCGAGAAGCGGGGCAGCCAGGACGCCCTCCGCGACGTGCGGAAGCAGGTGCAGCGCAACCGATTGGCCTTTGGTCAAGACCCGGCCGACATGCCCGTCTTCCCGACGATGGCGTCGCACTTCGGCGATCCGGGCGTCACCACCCTCTACCTCGCGCTGCTGGATCACCTGAACACCGCGTTCGACTTCGACCGTCGCTCCGCCATCTACGGCGACGGCGCCGACGTGCCCGAGCCCGACCCGTCGGAGGTCGCCATCATCCCGCCGGACCGGCAGCGCTACCTCGGCGAGATCGTGGAGACGTGCGACGGCTACCGCGAATGGGCCGAGCAACAGGTCGAATACGCCCGGAAGTGGGGCGAAGCGAAAGGCGCCCGCGAGCAGGTCGACGACTGGGCGCCGGAGGATCAGGAGCAGCTCACCGAGCGCCTCGACCAGATGGTACAGCACTGGTGGGACCAGCTCGACAAGCGCTGCAAGGACATTCTGGAGAACTGGGACGATCTGAAAGAAAAATACCAGCAGGACGAATTTACGTACACCGTTCGCGGGCGTGACATCACCGTGCCGCTCTACCGCGAGTCCATCTCCGGCACGAAGGTCCCCCGCGTGGCCCTGCCGAAAACGGATGATGCCGGCGAGCGGCTGGAGTTCGCGCTCCTCGAGAACCTGCCCGGTTACTACCCCTTCACGGCGGGCGTCTACCCGTTCAAGCGGGAGGGCGAAGACCCGACGCGCATGTTCGCAGGCGAGGGCTCGCCGGAGCGCACGAACCGCCGCTTTCACCTCGTCAGCGAAGGCAGCCCGGCCAACCGGCTGTCGACGGCCTTTGACTCGGTCACGCTCTACGGCTACGACCCGGCCGAGCGGCCCGACATCTACGGCAAGGTCGGCAACGCGGGTGTGTCCATCTGCACGCTTGATGACATGAAGAAGCTGTATTCGGGCTTCGACCTGTGCGACCCGAAGACGAGCGTGTCGATGACGATCAACGGCCCCGCGCCGATGATCCTGGCCATGTTCCTCAACACGGCTATCGATCAGCAGGTGGAGAAGCACCTGAAAGACGAAGGCCGCTGGGACGAAGTCGACCGGCTCATCGACGAAAAGTTGGGTGACGAGCGGCCCGAGTACGTGCCGTACGGTCCGGATGGCCAGCCGCAACCGATGCCCGAGACCCATGACGGCTTTGGGCTCGGCATGCTGGGTGTCACCGGCAGCGACCTCGTGGCGTGGGGCGCGCTGGATGCCGACACGTACGAAGAGATCAAATCCGAGGCGTTGCACGTCGTCCGTGGCACCGTGCAGGCCGATATTCTCAAGGAAGATCAGGCGCAGAACACGTGCATCTTCTCGACGGACTTCGCGCTGCGGATGATGGGCGACATCCAGCAGACGTTCATCGACGAGGCGGTGCGCAATTTCTACTCCGTGTCGATCTCCGGCTACCACATCGCCGAGGCGGGGGCGAACCCGATCACGCAGCTCGCCTTCACGCTGGCCAACGGCTTCACGTACGTCGAGTACTACCTGAGCCGGGGGATGGACATCGACGACTTCGCGCCGAACCTGTCGTTCTTCTTCTCGAACGGGATGGACCCCGAGTACAGCGTCATCGGGCGCGTCGCGCGGCGCATCTGGGCCGTGGCGATGCGCGAGAAGTACGGCGCGAACGCGCGGAGCCAGAAGCTCAAGTACCACATCCAGACCTCGGGCCGCAGCCTGCACGCGAAGGAGATCCAGTTCAACGACATCCGCACGACGCTGCAGGCGCTCTACGCGATCTACGACAACTGCAACTCGCTCCACACGAACGCCTACGACGAGGCCATCACGACGCCGACCGAGGAGAGCGTCCGCCGCGCCATCGCCATCCAGATGATCATCAACCAGGAGCTTGGCACCACGATGAACGAGAACCCGCTCCAGGGCTCGTTCATCTTCGAGGAGCTGACGGACCTCGTCGAAGAAGCCGTCCTCCACGAGTTCCAGCGGATCAACGACCGGGGCGGCGTGCTGGGCGCGATGGAATCGATGTACCAGCGCGGCAAGATCCAGCAGGAGTCGATGACATACGAGGAGACCAAGCACTCCGGCGAGCGGCCCGTCATCGGCGTGAACACGTTCACCCGCGACGAAGACGCCGAGCAGCCCGAGGAGGAGCAGGTCGACCTCATGCGCTCCTCCGACGACGAGAAGCAGCACCAGCTCCGCAACCTGCGCGCCTTCCAGGCCCGGAACGAGGAGGCGGCCGAAGAGGCACTAGCGCAACTGAAGGAGGTAGCGCGCAAGGGCGAGAACACGTTCGACGCGCTGATGGAGGCGGTGAAAGTCTGCTCCCTCGGCCAGATCACGCACGCCTTCTTTGAAGTTGGCGGCCGCTACCGGCGGAATATGTGACGGTTGAAGCGTGATGGGTGAGACGTAACGCGTGCTGGCAACAGGGAGGTGTGAACCGTACCTTCTCGTCAGCGGTTAATGATTGGAAGCAGTCTCCGATAGCAATCTGATTGATCATGTTGGGCTTCGATCGCATCACGTTCGATCCAAATGTCATGGCCGGCCGTGCCTGCATTCGGGACACGCGCGTCCCCGTCTCGCTACTGATCAATCTCGTGGCAAATGGGATGGACCGCGAGGAGATCATCGAATCCTACCCCTACATTGAGGACGAGGACATCCGCCAGGCCTTGCAATACGCGGCGTGGCTGGCCGAAGAGAATGTCGACGCGGCGGCGTAATTGGTGAC
>JAAAOL010000170.1 GCA_009908885.1 Bacteroidota bacterium
CGATCTGCTGCACCGCCCCCCGCCGCCCCCGGAGGACGACGACGGCCTCGACCCGTACTCGTTTCTGACGGACCGGGAGCGCGAGGTCCTCCAGCTCACCGCCGAAGGGCTCTCGCTCAAAGAGACGGGCGAGCGCCTGCACATCAGCCCACGCACGGTGGAGAAGCACCGCACCAGCATCCTCGACAAGCTGGGCCTGCGTAACGTGGCCGAGGTCGTGCGCTTCGCCGTCTACCGGGGCCTCCTCGGTCCGCCGCCCTCGGCTCCTGACGCCTCCTGAGTGCACGCCGGGCGAATCCGCGACCGCGTCCCGCCAGGTCCTTTCCACTTTGCCCGCTCTCTGCTTCCGACGTATACCGTTTTCGCCTGGCGATATAGTCGGGTGCGTGATGCGCATTGCGTGATGCGTGGTGCGCAACAGCGTGAAGCTATTTTCCTCGGCCTTGAAGAGCCCGCCGCCCGGACACAGGCGCAGGCGGAGCGCCCGAAAGGGATCTTGTCTGAGCGAGCCCGCGAGCGAGTTCGATCCCTTTACTGGCGTGAATTCGCTTCGCTCATTTCAGCGGAGCCGGAGCCGACGTCAGGCGGGCTCTTCTGAGCCTTGATCTTTTCCGTCCGTTTTAGCTCCCTCCGGTCGTGAGTCGCTACGCTCGTCTGGATCAAGCCAAAACGGACAGCCTCTTCCAGACAAAGCATTCGGTCTCAACCCAGTCGAACGAGAACAAGAGCGACGGTGACATCAGAAATATCTTCACACCACTGCGTGATGCGCATTGCGTGACCTAGTGCACCATCTAGCTATCTGACACGTCGGGGCGTAGCAGCATCATTGGTTCTCCGGCGTTGCTTTCATGATCACGCCATGCCCGCAGAAACGGGAATCCAGACGGTATGCGTCGTTTTTCTGGATCCCGGATCGGGGTCCGGGATGACAAGAACGGCGTATGGGAAGCCGCGCGAAGGCTTTCCCCGCTAGTGTTAAGTGGTCAGATGCGTGATGCGTAGTGCGTCTCTACTGGAACGTCTGCCCGTGCCTGTCACGCACCATCAGGGTCCAGACGCGCGAATCGGAATCAGCTTGGGGCATCCGCCGCCTCCGCAGAGCGGTCGTTCTGCCGGATATGGGGGAAATCCCCCATTTACGCGCGGCCTCGCGATGCCGATTATGTAACAGATTCATGAAATACGTGCGCCTCTCCGCCGTTTTCAGCCGTCCGTAGCCCCCGCGAGGCCCGTCTCTGGCCCGGCGCTCCCGGCTCGAAGCGCCTCTGCGTCTTCTCAGGAGGGCGTCGCACGACCGACAGACCATGCCTTCGACCGATGCCCCATAGCGCGCCTTCCACCTCCTCCGTCCGTCCCCGGGCCTCGCCGGAGCGCTCCGCCTTCTTCCAGCGCCTGGTGGAATACGCCCCGGACGTGGTCACCGTCCTGAACGCCGAGGGGCGCCTGCTCTACGAGAGCCCGGCCTTCGAAGACCTGCTCGGACATGAGCCCGACGCATGGATCGGGCGCTCGGCGTTCGACCTCGTCCACCCGGACGACCTGCCCGACGTGGTGGAGCGCTTCGGGCGGCTGGCCCGGCAGCCCGGCGCCACCGAGCACGTACAGGCCTGGTTTCGCCACGCGGAGGGCCACTGGCTCTGCCTGGAAGCGCGGGCCCGCAACCTGCTGGACGACCCGGCCGTGCGCGGCATCCTCGTGAACACGCGCGACATCACCGAGCACGTCGCGGCGCAGCAGGCCCTCGACGCGCAGCGCGAGCGCCTCCAGCATCATGCCGAGGCGCAGAATCGGCTGCTGGCGTCCATCGTGGCGTCCTCCGACGATGCGATCCTGAGCAAGGACCTCAATGGCATCATCACCTCCTGGAACGAGGGCGCGGCCCACATCTACGGATACACGGCCGAGGAAGCCATCGGGCAGCACGTGAGCCTCATCATTCCCGAGGAGCGGCGCGGCGAGGGCGAGGAAATCCTGGAGCGCATCGTTCAGGGGAGGGCGGTGGACCACCGCGAGACGACGCGCATCACCAAAGACGGTACGCGGCTCTCGATCTCGCTGACGGTCTCGCCCATCGAGGATGAGGCAGGCGAGGTCGTCGGCGCGTCGGCCATCGGGCGCGACATCACCGAGCGCGTGCAGATGGAACAGCGGCTGCGCGAGAGCGAGCGGCGCGTCCGCACCATCATCGCCAGCGCGCCGGTCATCCTCTTCGCCACGGACCGGGAGGGCATCATCACGTTTCTGGAGGGGCGCGGCCTGGACCAGCTGCGCCAGCGCCGGGACCCGTCCGAGCCGGTGTCCATCTTCGACACCCTCACGGACCGGCCCGACATCCAGGCGCACCTGCGGGCGGCCTTTCGCGGGGAGACGCGCCAGTGGGTGGCCGAGTACCAGGGGCTGCACTTCGACACGCGCGTGTCGCCCGTCTACGATGACGACGGCGCCGTGGAGGGCATTACCGGCGTCTCGCTGAACATCACCGAGCGCGTCCGCGCCGAGCAGGAATCCCGGCGGCGCGCCCAGCAGCAGGCCACGGTGGCCGAGCTGGGACGCATCGCGTGGGCCTTTCAGGGCGACCTGGACGGATTCCTCGACCGCGTCGTCGAGACGGTGGCCGAGACGCTCGACGCCGACTTCTGCAAGGTACTGGAGCTGCTGCCCGGCGGCGACCGCCTGCTGCTCAAGGCGGGCATCGGCTGGGACGCCGGATGGGTCGGCCAGGGCACCGTGGGCACCGGCATGGACTCGCAGGCGGGCTACACGCTGCGCTCCGAGGAGCCCGTCCTCGTCGATGACTTGTGCGCGGAGACGCGGTTTCACGGTCCGGACCTGCTGATCGACCACGGCGTGATCAGCGGCATCAGCGTCCTCATCCATACCGAGGACGGGCCGTACGGCGTGCTCGGCGTCCACACGCGCCAGCACCGCGCCTTCACGGAGGACGATGCCCACTTCGTGCAGGCCGTCGCCAACCTGGTGGGCGAGGCGATCCAGCGGCACCGGTACACGGCGTCGCTGGAGGAGCGCGTGCAGGCCCGCACGGCCCAGCTCCAGGCGGCGAACGAGGAGCTGGAGTCGTTCGCCTACAGCGTCTCGCACGACCTGCGCTCGCCGCTGCGCGCCATGGAAGGCTTCACCAGCGTGCTGATGCGTCGGCACCACGACGACCTCAGCCCTGAGGCCCGGCACTACCTGGAACGCGTGAACGCCAACGCGGAGCGCATGGGTGAGCTGATCGATGACTTGCTCCAGTTCTCCCGCCTCAGCCGCCGGGACCTGACGCGGCGCCCCGTCGACCCCGAGACGCTCGTGCGCGACACCTGGGACGAGCTGGCGCACCAGCGCGACGGGCGCGACGTGACCTTCACGGTGCAGCCCCTGCCGCCCTGCGAGGCCGACCCGGGCCTGCTCAAACAGGTCTATGCCAACCTGATCGGCAACGCGCTCAAGTTCACGACGTCCCGCGCCCCGGCGGTGATCGAAGTCGGCGCGCGCACCGAGGACGGCGCCGCCGTCTACTACGTCTCCGACAACGGCACCGGCTTCGACATGCGGTATGCTCACAAGCTCTTCGGCATCTTCCAGCGCCTCCACCGCGCCGAAGACTACGAGGGCACGGGCGTCGGCCTGGCCATCGTCCAGCGCATCATCCATCGGCACGGGGGGCGCATCTGGGCCGAGGCCGCCCCCGACGAGGGCGCCACCTTCTTCTTTACCCTACAGCCGCTCGCCCCCGATGACGAATAAGATCGTCGAAGTCTTACTGGTCGAGGACAACCCGGACGACGTGGACCTGGCGCTCCTGGCGCTGGAGGACCATCACGTTGCCAACCGCATCGAAGTGGTTCGCGACGGCGCCGAGGCGCTCGACTTCCTGTTCTGCCGGGGCGACTATGCGCACCGCTCGCCGGGCAACAAGCCGCGCGTGGTGCTGCTGGACCTCAAGCTGCCGCGCGTGGACGGCCTGGAGGTGCTTCGGCAGATCAAGGACGACCCGCGCACGCGCCACATTCCCGTCATCATGCTCACGGCCTCCCAGGAGGAGAAAGACCGCATCCGCAGCTACGAGAACGGCGTCAACAGCTACATCGTCAAGCCGGTGGATTTCGACCAGTTCAAAGAAGCCATGCGTGCCATCGGGTACTACTGGCTCCTGCTCAACGAGCCGCCGCCGGATACGCCCTGACGATGCCGTAGCCTCTCGTGCAGTATACCTCTCGTCAACCGATGAATGCTCCCGCTTCCGACGCCCACCAGCCGCTGACGATCCTGCTGCTGGAGGACAACCCGGACGACGCGCTCCTGCTCCAACTGGAGCTGGAACGGGCGGGCTATACGCTGGACGCCGTACGCGCCGAGACGCGCGAGGACTTCGAGATGGCCCTGCACGAGGGCCTCGACCTGATCCTCTCCGACCACTCGATGCCCGGCTTCGATGCCATCCAGGCGCTCGACCTCGTCCGCGCGAGCGGGCTCGACGTGCCCTTCATCATCGTCAGCGGCACCATCGAGGAAACAATCGCCGTGCAGGCCATGCAGCGCGGCGCGGCGGACTACCTGCTCAAAGACCGCCTCGCCCGCCTCATCCCCGCCGTCGAGAAAGCCCTCGAAGAGCGCAACCTCCGCCGGCTCAAAGAAGAAACCTACCAGCAGCTCCGCCGCAGCGAGGAGACCTTCCGCGACCTCTTCAACGTGGTCAGCGACCTGATCTACGTGCAGAACCTGGAGGGGCGCTTTCTGGACGTGAACCTGGCCGTGCTGGACGCCTACGGGTACACGAAGTCCGAACTCATCGGGCAGACGCCCGAGATGCTGGGCGTGCCCGGCAAGAACGACCTGGACGCGGTGTGGGCCCAGTTCGAACAGGCCGCCGAGGGCATCCCGCAGACGTTCGAGTGGTGGGCGCTGCGGAAGGACGGCGGGACGTTCCTCAAAGAGGTGGTGCTGGACAAAGGCACCTACTTCGGGCAGGACGTGGTCATCGCCGTCGGGCGCGACATCACCGAGCGCAAGGCCGCCGAAGAGGCCCTGCGGCGCAGCGAGCGCAAATACCGCCTCCTGGCCGAGCACGCCACCGACCTGATCTCCCGGCACGACGTAGACGGAACCTGCCTGTATGCGTCCCCGGCCTCCCGCCCGCTCCTGGGCTACGCGCCGGACGAGCTCGTCGGGGTAAGCGCTTATGACCTGCTGCACCCGGACGACCTGGCAGCGGTTCAGGGGTCCCACCAAACCGTGGCCGAACTTCCCATCACGGCCACCGTCCAGTACCGCATCCGACGCAAGGACGGCGACTACGTCTGGTTCGAGACGACGGGCAAGACCATCCGGGACGACGAGGGCGCCGTCGAGGAAATCATCTGCGTCTCGCGCGACATCACCGACCGCAAGGCCACCGAGCAGCGCCTCACCGAAAGCGAAGCCCGCTTCCAGACGCTCCTGCACGCCCTCGACGACGTCGTCTGGTCCGCCTCGCTCGACGGCGCGACGATGCACTACATCAACGCGGCGGCGGAGCAGGTGTACGGACTGCCGAAGGAGCACTTCCAGGAGCACCCCCGGGCCTGGAAAGACCTGGTCCATCCGGACGATCAAGAGGTGGCGGCCGCGAGCCGGGAGCGGCTGCTGGAGACCGGCCACGCCGAGGCGGAGTACCGCATCGTCCGCCCCGACGGCGCGGTGCGCTGGATCCGCGACCGCAAGAGCATCATCACCGACGAGACGGGCGCCCCGCAGCGCATCGGCGGCATCGCCACCGACGTCACCGAGCAGAAGGCCGCCAAGCAGAAGCTCGTCGAGAGCGAGGCGCGGGCACAGCGCCTGGCCCTCGTGGCGAGCCGCACGATCAACGGCGTCATCATCTCGGATCGGGACGGCCACATCGAGTGGGTCAACGACGGCTTCACCCGCCTGACGGGCTACACGCTCGACGAGGTGCGCGGCGAGAAGCCCGGCCACCTGCTGCAGGGCCCCGCCTCCGACCCCGACGCTATCGCTTACATGCGGCGCCGCATCGAGCAGCGCAAGCCCTTCACGACGGAGCTGGTCAACTATACGAAGGACAACACGCCGTACTGGGTGCACGTCGAGGTCAAGCCGCTGTTCGAGGACGACGGCACCTTCAGCGGCTTCATGGGCATCGAGACCGACATCACCGACCGCAAGCTGACCGAGGATGCGATCCAGACCAGCCAGGAACGGCTTCAGATGGCCCTCGATGCCGCCGACATGGGCATCTGGGACTGGAACATTAAGACCGACTTCTTCCGCATCTCCGACAGCCTGTTCGACCTGTTCGACATCTCACGGGGCGACTTCGAGGAAACGTCCGAGAGCTTCCTGCAACTCGTCCATCCCAGGGACCGCCTCCTCGTCCGGCAGCACCTGATCGACGTGGTGCAGAACCGCGAGGAGTTCGACCTCGAATACCGCCTGGTGACGCAGCACGGCGAGACGCGCTGGGTGGGCACCCGCGGCCGCCTGCACCGCGACGTGCAGGGACGCCCCGCCCGCCTCATCGGCACGGCCACGGACATCACGGCGCGCAAGCAGCACGAGGAGGAGCTGGTGGCGGCCAAGGAGCAGGCCGAGGAGATGAACCAGCTCAAGAGCGCCTTCCTCGCCAACATGAGCCACGAGATCCGCACGCCGCTCACTGGCATCCTCGGC
>JAAAOL010000432.1 GCA_009908885.1 Bacteroidota bacterium
CTGGACGCCTTTGCCCATCACGTCGCCCACGGTGAAGAGGATGGAGCCGTCGTCCATGTCGGTCCAGTCGAGCAGGTCGCCGCCGCCCTGTTCGCGCGGAATGTTTTTGAACCGCACCCGGTAGCCCGCGACCTCGGGGGTCGTCTTAGGCATCAGCTTTTCCGAGAAGTCCTGTCCGAGGCGTGCGTCGAGGCGCGACTGAAACAGCTTGGTGCGTTCGAGCAGGCGCTCGATGCGGGTGAGGAGCTGCTCGATGTCGAACGGTTTGGTGATATAGTCGTCCACACCCATCCGCAGCCCTTTCAGGCGGCTAGATTCGTCCGCCTTGGCGGTCAGAAAGATGAAGGGAATGATCCGCGTATCCTTGTCCTTTTGAAGCGCCTTCTGAAGCGCGAACCCGTCCATCTTCGGCATCATGATGTCCGAGACGATCAGGTCGGGCACCTCGTCCTCGACGAGCGTCAGCGCCTCCTCGCCGTTGGCGGCGGTCCGCACGGCGTAGTGCTTGTTGAGGCGATACTCCAGCAACCGCCGGAGCGTGTGCTCGTCCTCAACGACTAATATAGAATGCTCAGCCATGAATCCTGGTCGGCAGAGACGCGGAAGGAGAGTCGATTGAAGCCATCCGAAGTCCGCTCGTAGGACAGTTCCTCGGTGCAGGACTGGAGGATGAGCAGGCCGGTCCCGCGTTCGGGGAAGGCTTGCAGCGCGCTCGGCGCCGTCTCGAAGTACGCCTGCAGATCGAAGCCGTCCGAGTTGTCGGCGATCATGCAGCAGACGTCCGAGCCCGACGGGCGAATGCGGAGTTGGACTTGCGGGGGGGCGTGGTGGAAGGAGGCGTGTTGAATCAGATTGGCAACCCACTCGTGGACGGCCAGCTTCACCAGATACATCGTCCGCAGGGCGATGGCCGGCGGGCGATGCTCGGACCGTTCCCACTGATCGAAGAGCGTGTGCACTTCTTCGATCAGCGTGTCCAGCGATTGAAACCGATACAGCGTATCGTCCATGGGGGCGGACGCCGTTGGGGGGCAGGGCGGGGTGCAGCGGCGGGGCGGCCTGCGGGCCACTAGTTGAGAGCCTCCTGGGCGTCCTGGACGGACGGGAACTGTCGGAACACCTTGTAAGTGCGCGTCAGTTGGACCACCACCTGCACCGGCCGCGAGACGGCGGCGAAGACGACCTGTCCGTTCAGCGGCGACACCTGCCGGTAGAGGGAGAAGATGGAACCGAGTCCCGTCGAGTCGAGAATGCCCGTATCGGAAAAGTCGAGCACGAAATTGCGGGAGCCATCGCGCACCCGCTCCTGGCACAGCTTCTTGAACTCGGCCGCATTGCGGAAGTCGAGGGCTTTGCCGATGTGGACGACGGTCGTATCGTCGTTCGTAGTATCGAGGTCGAAGCTCATAATGGAATGGCGGGTAGCAGGTTATGCCAGGGAGAACAGTCTGTACCGATAGCATCGTCCGTCGAGCCCACTTTTTCAAACCGCTCATCGAAGCTTCTTCGTGCGTATGCCACAGGGCCCGATTCGGAATAAGCAATGCGTAAAATACAAAGTTCCAGATAATACGCTATGATGATTGTGTGGAATGACCTGACCACCGTTCCGGTTCTGATCGGGGGGGTGTGTGCAGAAGGCATCCAGCCGTCCCGCGCGCCGCAGGGCCTCGACGATGCCCTCGACGCGCTCCTGCATCGCCGCCGCCAGCCGCTCACGCCTGCGGAAGAGCAGCGTCGCCTCGCCGCGCGCGACATGCTGCGCAATGGTCGCTACAAGCCTACCGGACGCGGGAAACCGGCGAGCGAGTACCTCGTGCGCGCTGCGGCGTCCGCGGAGCGCACGTTTCCGCGTATCAATGGGCCGGTGGACGTGGGCAACTACATCAGCCTCAAGACGGTGCTGCCACTCTCCCTCTGGGACTACGACCGCGCCAACGCCTCGGGCTACCGGTTCCGCCTCGGGCACGCCGACGAATCGTACGCGTTCAACGCGGGCGGACAACGGATCGCCCTGCACGACCTCGTCGTCGGCTGCGCCCTCCGCGCCGAGCAGGACCTCGGCACGCCCATCGTCAACCCGGTCAAAGATAGCATGGCGACGAAAATCACCCCGGAGACGACGCGCGTGGCAGCGGCCATCTACGCACCCCAGACGGTGATCTCCCCCGACGAGCTCCAGTCCCTCTGCGCGACGATGGCCGAGTGGTTGTCGCACTGTGGCGAGCAGGTGACGGTGACCTACGACGTCGCCCCTCCGGGAACCCGTGTGGAGGTTTGAGCCGATGGGTGACGCGGACCCCGGTACCGGAACGGCGAGGGCGACCGTGCTCGGAAGCCTGTTGGCAGCGCTCGTGCTCGTCGCGGGCTGCGGCGACTGGCAGACGGCGGATGAGCAGACGATGGCCGACGTGCGCGCCGAGGATGCGCCCGACGAAGAAAGCTGGGACGTGTCCTTTCTGGTGACGCAGGTGCCGCACGACACGGCAGCCAGCCAGCCCCGCTTCGCGGTCGAGGCGGGCTACATGGCCCGCTATACGCGGGACGACACGACATACACGCTCCTGCGACCCCAACAGGACGACGCCGACGGTCGCGTGACGGTGCACCTCTTCGACGACCAGGGCGACTCCTCCGCCGTGCTGCGGGCGGACCGCATCGTGTACTATCAGGACGACGGCCGCTTCCTCGCCCGGGGGCAGGTGGTGGTCCAGACGCAGGATGACGAACGCCTGGAAACGGAGACGCTGGAATGGATCGAGCGGACGCGGCGGGTGCAGACGCCCGGCTTCGTGCGCATCACGACGCCTGCTGAGCAGATTCAAGGGTACCGCCTCGACGCCGCCGAGGATCTGGACACGTACCGCCTGGCCGAGATCACCGGTCGCGTCGAAGTCGAGGAGGACGCATGACCCGAAGGACCCGCATCGTGGGGTGGGCGGGCTTGGTCCTGCTTCTGCTGTTCGGCCTACCGTCCGCCCAGGCTCAGGACGCCGACACGTCGCGAGCGCGCCTCGTCGACATCCTGCATGCCGACTCGCTGACCGGGCAGATGCTAAATGGCGAGCGGGTGCGCCAGCTCTACGGCGACGTACGGCTCCGGCAGGACTCCACGCTGCTGCGCGCCCAGCGGGTGGTCCAGTACCTGGAGCGCGACGATATCTTGTTCTTCGGCGACGTGCTCGTCATCGACCAGGGCGACTCGCTCCGGGCCGACACCGTCCGCTACGACCGCCGCACCAAGGTCGGGCGGGCGTTCGGCCGGGTGCGGCTGTCGGACGGCGAGGTGCTCGCGATGGCGCCGCTCGGCAGGTACGACGTCGACGCCAAGCGCGCTGACTTCGAGCGAGGCGTCACGCTGATCGACAGCGCCAACACGCTCGTCAGCCGGATGGGCGCGTACTGGACCGAGGCCAAGCGGGCCGAGTTTGCCGGACAGGTCCGGCTCTATGGCGACGAGACCTACCTGGAGGCCGACTCGCTCACCTACCTGCGGGAGGACAGCGTCACCACGGCGCGCGGCGACGTGTTCGTCGAGCGGGTGGAGGTCGACAGCCTGCGGGCGGACACGACGGCCCGAACGCTCCTCTTCGGCGACGTCGTCTACAGCGACGACCGGGTGCGCCGCCGTCGCGTGACGGGGCGGGCGCTGCTGCTGCAACTGGAACGCGACAGCACCGGCGCGCCCAGCGACACGTTCATCGTGCGATCGGACCGAATGCGGACCGAGGAACGGGACTCGCTCCGTCGCCTCATCGCGCTGGACTCGGTCGCCATCTGGCAACAGGACCTCAGCGCCCGGGCCGACTCGGTCGTCTACGACCGCGTAGAGACCAACGACACGCTCCGATTTCAGGAGACGCGGCTGTTCCAGGATCCATCAGCGTGGTCGGACGATGCCCAGATCACGGGCGACACGATCCGCGTGTGGGGCGCTGGGGACGGCGTGGACTCGCTCTTCGTGGTCGGGGCGGCGTTCGTAGCGCGTCAGGACTCAGCCACCGGACGGATTCAGCAACTGAAAGGACGCCGCCTCGTCGGGACCTTCCCGTCCGATTCGGTGCGCGTCTTCACCATCGCGCCCAACGCCGAGGCCATCTACTGGCTGACGGACGACGAAGATCGTCCCGACGGCGGGGTGCGCGCCTCCGGAGATCGCCTCGTCATCCGTCTGGACGGCGACGCGCCCCGTCGCATTTCGGTGATGGGCCAGCCGCAGGGGACCTACTACAGCGAAGATCAGCTGCCGCAGCCGTTCCGCCTGGACGGCTTCATCTGGACGCCGGATCGCCGCCCGACGAAGGAGATGTTTCTACAGGAAGACCGCATCCGTCGGCGGTTGCGGGCGAACGGACGGTCGCTGCCGCCCGTAGTAACCACCGCTCCGGTAATCGTTCGTCCTCCATCCGAACGCGACGACTCATGACCCGCTCCGATTCTTCAACGGCGTCTCCGACGGCCCCGCTGACGCTGCGCGCGGAGGGGCTGACGAAGCGCTACAAGAAGCGCGCCGTGGTGCAGGACGTGCATCTGCATGTGCAGCAGGGCGAGATCGTGGGGCTCCTCGGCCCGAATGGCGCCGGAAAGACGACCACCTTTTACATGATCGTGGGCATGGTGCGCCCGAATCAGGGCCGCATCTTTCTGGGTGAGGACGACATCACCCGCCTGCCCATGTATCGCCGGTCGCGGCGCGGCATCGGCTATCTGGCGCAGGAGGCCTCCGTCTTTCGGCACCTCACCGTCGAAGACAACCTGCATGCCGTGCTCGAATTCCAGGACCTGACGGCGGCAGCGCGGACGGAGCGGGTGGAAGGGCTCCTGGCCGAGTTCGGCCTGGGGCGCGTGCGCGGGTCGAAGGGCTACACGCTGTCGGGCGGAGAGCGGCGGCGCACCGAGATCGCCCGCGCCCTGGCGACCGATCCCAACTTCTTCCTGCTGGACGAACCCTTCGCCGGGGTGGACCCGATCGCGGTGGAGGACATCCAGAGCATCGTGGCCGAGTTGCGGTCGCGCGGCATCGGCGTGCTGATTACAGACCACAACGTGCACGAAACCCTCGCCATCACGGATCGGGCGTACCTGCTGTTCGAAGGCCAGATTCTGAAGCATGGCACCGCTGAACAACTGGCCGCCGACCCCGTCGTTCGAAAGCGCTACCTCGGCGAGAAGTTCACGCTGGAGCGGTATCAGTAGACAGTCACATTTCCCGGCCCGTTGAACTTGGTTCGGGGAGGGCAGTATCTTCAAAGGCTGTTTGGTAAGCAGGTCAGATGGCGAGCACCGCGAGATTTTGAGTCCAGCGGCCCGCTCTTTGGAGGGTCGTAGCAGCGCTACGGGCCGACAAAGGAAGGGCTGATGGGCCAAAAGACCGCGTGCGCAGCCCGGAAATGTCTTGCCAAACAGCCTTCAAGGCCAATTTGTACCACTCAGTCCCTCCGCAGGTATGGTCGTCGTCATGCATCCCGGGGCCGACGAGGCCCAGATCGAACAGGTCATCGAGTTTTTGAACGATGACGGCTTTGGCGTGCACCGCACCACCGGCGTAAGCCAGAGCGTGCTGTGCGCCGTGGGCGTCAAGCGCGACTTCGACGTGCGCCGCGTCAAGGTGCTCGACGGCGTGGCCGACGTCTACCGGGTCACGGAGCCCTACAAGTTCGCGAGCCGCACCTGGAAGCAGGAAAACACGACCTTCGAGGTCGACGGCGTCACGGTCGGCGGCAACGAGGTGCTGGTCATCGCGGGCCCGTGCTCGGTCGAGAGCGAAGAGCAGATGGAGCAGACCGCCGCCCACATCGCCGCGCACGGGGCGACGTTTCTACGGGGTGGCGCCTTCAAACCGCGCACGTCGCCGTACTCGTTTCAGGGGCTGGGTGAGGACGGGCTCAAGTACCAGCGCGCCGCGGCGGACCGCCACGGGCTGCGCGTCATCACCGAGGTGATGGAGATCGGACAGATTGACCTCATCGGCAAGTACACCGATGTTTTTCAGGTCGGCGCACGCAACATGCAGAACTTCAACCTGCTGAAGGAGCTGGGCCGCAGCGAGATTCCGGTCTTCCTGAAGCGGGGTCCCTCGTCCACCATCGACGAGTGGCTGATGGCCGCCGAGTACGTCATGAGCCAGGGGAATCCGCATCTCATCCTCTGCGAGCGGGGCATCCGCACGTTCGAGACGTACACCCGCAACACGCTCGACCTCTCGGCGGTACCCGTCGTGAAGAAGAAGAGCCACCTGCCCATCTTCGTCGACCCGAGTCACGGGACCGGCATTCGGGGCAAGGTGCTGCCGATGGCGCGCGCCGCCGTGGCCGCCGGAGCGGACGGACTCATGGTGGAGGTGCACCCGGATCCGCCGAGCGCCCTCAGCGACGGCCCGCAGTCGCTCTACTTCGAGCAGTTCGACGCGCTGATGCAGCAGATCCGGCTCATCGCGAATGCGCTGGATCGTACCATACGGGTTCCGGCGGAAGCCGCCGCGTGACCCGGTATCCATGGAGCATTTCACCCCGACACCTGGCTGCAACGGCCGGGTGTTCCTATGTACTTCGACACTGAACGAGGATTTCTCTGCCTATGTGCGGCATTGTAGGATATATCGGCGACAAGCCGGTCGCCGACCTTCTAATTACCGGGCTGCGTCGCCTCGAATACCGCGGCTATGATTCCGCCGGGCTGGCCGTCGTCGGCGACGAGGGGCTGCGGGTGGAAAAGCAGAAGGGCAAGGTCAGCGATCTGGCCGAAGGCTTCGCCGAGCATGATCTGGTGGGAACCCTGGGCATCGGTCACACGCGGTGGGCCACCCACGGCGTACCGAACGACGTGAACGCGCACCCACACACCAACAGCGCGGGCGACTTCGCCCTCGTCCATAACGGCATCATCGAAAATTATGGGGTGCTCCGGAAGCGCCTCAAGGAAAAGGGCTACACGTTCGTCTCGGACACCGACACCGAGGCCCTCGTCCACCTGATCGACAACGTGCGGGCCGAGACGAACTTGCCGTTGGAAGAGGCCGTCCGCCAGGCGCTCACCCAGGTCATCGGCACCTACGGCATCGCCATCGTGTCTGCGCATGACCCCAACACGCTGATCGCCGCGCGCAAAGGCAGCCCGCTCATCCTCGGCATCGGAGAGGGCGAGTACTTCATCGCCTCCGACGCGGCGCCGCTGGTCGAGCACACGCGACAGGTCGTCTACCTGAACGACGGCGAGATGGTCATTCTGCACCGCGAGAGCTACGAGGTAAAGACCGTCGAGAATGTGAGCCTCGAAAAAGAGGTGCACGAACTGGAGTGGAGCCTGGGCCAGATCGAGAAGGACGGCTACGACCACTTCATGTTTAAGGAAATCATGGAGCAGCCCGAGGCGCTGGAGGACTGCATGCGCGGGCGCGTGCGGCCCGAGGAAAATACGATCGTCCTCGGCGGGCTCATCGACGTGCTGGAGCGCCTGCGGGCCGCGCGGCGGATCGTCATCGTGGCCTGCGGCACGTCCTGGCACGCCGGGCTGGTCGGCGAGTACCTGATCGAGCAGTACGCGCAGGTGCCCGTCGAAGTGGAGTATGCTAGCGAGTTTCGCTATCGGGATCCGATTCTCGGGGAGGGCGACGTCGTCATCGCCATTTCCCAGAGCGGCGAGACGGCCGATACGCTGGCCGCCGTCCGCGAGGCCAAGCGGAAAGGGGCGCTGGTGCTCGGCATCTGTAACGTCGTCGGGTCCACCATCGCACGGGAGACGGATGCGGGCGTCTACCTGCACGCCGGCCCGGAGATCGGCGTGGCGTCCACGAAGGCATTCACCTGTCAGGTGTGCGTGCTCGCCATGATCGCCCTGAAGCTGGCCGAAAACCGGTCGCTCACCGACGCCGAACTGGCCGAAGGGCTGCGTGCCCTACATGCGCTGCCCGAGAAGGTGCGCGAGGTGCTCAAGGTGAACGAGGAGGTGCAGCGGATGGCGCAGGTGTACCGCTACGCCAGCAACTTCCTGTACCTGGGCCGCGGCTACAACTTCCCGGTCGCCCTCGAAGGTGCGCTCAAGCTGAAAGAGATCAGCTACATCCACGCCGAAGGCTACCCGGCGGCCGAGATGAAGCACGGGCCCATCGCGCTGATCGACCGCTTCATGCCGGTGGTGTTCATCGCCACGCGGGATCGGACCTACGACAAGATCGTGTCCAACATCGAAGAGGTCGCGGCCCGGCAAGGCTCCGTCATCGCCATCACGGACCAGGGGAATGGCGAGCTGGACGCGTTGTGCGAATACGTCCTGCGCATCCCATCCATCGAGGAGTTCATCTCGCCGATCCTCACGGCGATCCCGCTGCAACTGCTCAGCTACCACATCGCCGTCATGCGGGGCTGCGACGTGGATCAGCCCCGCAACCTCGCCAAGAGCGTCACGGTGGAGTAGCGCTGGTCTCGGTCCGCGAACCGTGAGCTATCTCTTTCCGTTGATGTACGGACTATCGATGGAGCGCGAGGCCCCCTATGCCAACGGTAACACTGGACCTTCCGGAAGACGTGTTCTCCGCCCTGCGTCGAACGCCGGAGGAATTTGGGCAAGCCCTGCGGGAAGCGGCGGCCATCCACTGGTATCAGCGTGGCATCGTATCCCAGGAGAAGGCTGCAATGATCGCCGGGATGGATCGCATCGGTTTTTTGGCGAGACTGTCCCAGGAAGAGGTCGACGTCTTTACGGTGGACATCGACGAATTGCGCCGTGAAGTGGAGCGCCCGATTCCTGATGCTGGTTCCTCATGAGGATACACGCCTCGAAAGTGTTACCCTCTCACGCCCCGATCGTCAATGCCTCACCCCTCATCTTCCTCTCCAAAGGGGGATACCTTGAGTTATTGCGGACGCTCGGGGATGTGGTCGGTGTCCCGGAAGCTGTTGCTGCTGAGATTGACCAGCGCTCGAACGAAGACGTTACCGTTCGAGCCCTACGAGAAACCGATTGGCTCCTCATCGTCGATACGTCGACGGTCCCTGCTGTCATTCAGGCCTGGGATCTTGGGCCGGGTGAGTCCTCGGTTCTCGCGCTGGCATACAATGACAACCGTGAAGCAATCGTGGATGATCGTGCTGCTCGACGCTGTGCTAAGACGCTGGGGATTCCGGTGCGCGGCACCCTGGGTATCGTTTTGCTTGCCAAAAAGCGCGGCGTAATCGAGGCGGCCCGTCCGGTCGTCGAAGGGTTGGTCGCGCAGGGAATGTACCTGTCGAAGGGCGTGTTGGACCAGGCCCTGGCGCTGGTAGGCGAGTAATGCTGGTGGAGCCGTTCGTGCTGGCTCAGGACGCAGGTTTGCAGCGGCAGCCTCAGGCACGGTCAGCCGGAGGACCTTCCGCCCGCTCTTTTAAGGCGTCGTTCATCGCCTCGAAGCCGCGCCGGGTCGTCGTGTCGATCTGCTTCCAGAGCAGGGGGACGAGAAGCCCGCTGAAGGTTTCGCGATGCACGAAGCGCACCTGCTCGGGGCCGAGTGCTTCGATCTCGAAGATGTGATGCCCGTCGAAGAGGCCGGGAAGCAGGAGACGGCCTTTCCAGGCGAACGTGTGCGGCGGGTCGACGCGCTGGACGGTCGGTGTGAAGCGCATCGCACGCCCGCCGGGCGGTTGAAGCAACACGTCGAGGCGAGCGCCTTCGTGGAGGTCGCCCTGAATGCGGCGGACGAACGGGTTCCAGTCCGGATAGCTCGGGAAGTCGGTCAGGATCGACCAGACGCGGTCGGGCGAGGCATCGATCTCGATGGCGGTATGCAGGGATCGCATGGAGAGGAGTGCGGGATGATGGGGGAGAATCTTCGGGGTCTGGAGCGAACGATTACCGCTGTCGAGCATTTACGTTGACGCCTTTTCATTGTATTCGATGCACATGCTCAATCTGCAGATTCTTCAGGACATCAAGCGGCGTTTCGCGGAAATCACGGAGCGCATGGCACAGCCCGAGGTGGCGACCGACGCGCGACAGATGGCCGAGTTGGGTCGCGAGCATGCCGAGTTGCGCGAGGTGGTGAAGTCCATCAAGCGGTACGAGCGCATGCTGCAAGAGATGGACGACCTCCGCGAGATGGTTCGTACCGACGACGACGACGACCTCGTCGAGATGGCGCAAGCAGAGCTGGAGGAGTTGCAGGAGCAACTGCCGCAGGTGGAAGAGCGGCTGCGCAAGCAACTCATCCCGAAGGATCCGGAGGACGCCAAGAACGCCATCGTCGAGATCCGGGCCGGGACCGGCGGCGACGAGGCAGCGCTCTTCGCAGGTGACCTGTACCGGATGTACGAGCGGTTCGTAGAGCGCCAGGGCTGGCGGATCGAGATCATGGAGCACTCGTCGGGGTCGCAGGGCGGCTTCAAAGAGATGATCTTCAGCGTCGAAGGCAAGGGCGCGTACGGCACCTTGAAGTACGAGAACGGCGTCCATCGCGTGCAGCGCGTGCCCGAGACCGAGTCGAGCGGGCGCATCCACACGTCGGCGGCGACGGTGGCCGTCCTGCCGGAAGCCGAGGAGGTGGACGTGGAGGTGCATGCCAACGACCTCAAGGTCGACGTCTACCGCTCCAGCGGCCCGGGCGGCCAGAGCGTCAACACGACCGATTCCGCCGTACGCATCACTCACATGCCGACGGGGCTCGTGGTGACGTGTCAGGACGAGAAAAGTCAGCACAAAAACAAAGACAAGGCGATGCGGGTGCTCCGGTCGCGGCTCTACGAGATGAAGCTGGAAGAGCACCGCGCCGAACGGGACGAAGCGCGGCGCAGCGCCGTCGGCACGGGCGATCGCTCGGCCAAGATCCGGACTTATAACTTCCCGCAGGACCGCGTCACCGATCACCGCCTGGAGGGGGACGACAAGAATCACCCGCTGCGCTCGGTCATCGACGGCGACCTGGACGACATCATCGAGGCCCTCCGCACCGCCGAAAACGCCGAGCGCCTCGCCAATCTGGAGTCGTCCTGATCGGCATGGCGGTTCGGACCGCTCAGTGTGGTCCAGTCTTGTGCCGTCCTGGCGCCTCCTTTCTCTGAGGGGGCACACCCATTGGCAGACTCTTCGCTTCGATTTCACCGCCCGATTTAGAACATTCTAGGCGGTGTTGGTATCATAATGTGCTCTGTCATCCCTGCTCCTGCCACGTGGGGGCGTGACATCATCCATCCGTATCAGTCATTCCACAGGGATCCTAATGGCATCTTCTACCAGCACGTACGAACTGACGTACATCATCAATCCGGTGTTGAACGACGACCGGACGCAGGACATCATCCGCCGGGTGAACAAGTACATCGAAGAACACGGCGGCGAGCTGCTCGAAGTCGATGAGTGGGGGTCGCGCCGCATGGCCTACCAGATCGACAAGAAGCGCAACGGCTACTACATCAACCTCTACTTCGAGGCCGACGGTTCGCTCATTCAGCCGTTGGAGCGGGCCCTGCAGATCGAGGACAACATTCTGCGGTATCTCACGCTCAAGATGGACGCCAAGATGTTGCGTCACTACGAAGAGCAGAAGGCCGCTCGCGCCTCCGTCGCCGAGTAAACCCTCCCCATCCCCGCGTTCCCGACCAACGTTCAACATCTATACGATTCATGGCCGACCAAGAACCCGCATACGTCGATTACAAGGACGTCGATTACCTCCAGCGCTTCACCAACCAGCAGGGCAAGCTCCTGCCGCGCCGCGTCACCGGCGTGTCGATGAAGACGCAGCGACAGATCACCCGCGCCGTCAAGCGGGCCCGCCACCTGGCGCTGCTGCCCTACGTGTCCGACTCGGTACGCTAGCCGCACCGCCATCGCGCGTCCGGCGGGCCTGAACCGTGTGCTGCCGGACGCTTCACGACGTCCCACCGACAATTTCCCATACTCATGCAAGTCATTTTACTTCGAGATATCGATAACCTGGGCGAGGAGGGCGACATCGTGTCCGTCAAGGACGGATACGGGCGCAACTACCTGATCCCGCAGGGCATGGCCCAGATCGCCACCGAGGGCGCCATCCGGCAGCGCCGTGAGGAGCGGAAGCAGCAAGCCCGCAAGCGGGCGCAGATGAAGGACGACGCCGTGGAGATGAAGAAGCAGCTCGAAGAGTCCGAGGTGCTGGTGCTCGCCAAGGTCGGCGAGGAAAATCGCATCTTCGGTACCGTCACCTCGCAGCAGATCGCGGTGAAGTTGGCGCAGCAGGGCTTCAACATCGACCGGCGCGACATCACCATCGAGGAGGACATCCGCGTGATCGGCGTCTACACGGCGGAAGTCAAGCTGCATTCGGACGTGACCGCCGAGATCAAGGTGCGCGTCGAGCCGGAGCCCTAGACGGCCTTCCGGGGCGTCCCTGACGCCCAGATCGAGCAACATTCCGGCGGGGTGGTCGTTACCTGAGCACGTAACGATCACCCCGTTTCGCGTTACATAAACCCCGCGCGTCGGACGCCTTTCGTCCGACCAACCGTCGGTGTTTCCGAGCTGATTGAGTGCGAACAACGTGATGCCCATCGTCCTTTCCTTACGCCGTGCGATCGCCTGGATGCTGCTCGCGACGGGAATTGCGATCAGCCTCCCGCTGACCGGCCAGGCCCAGGACTTCCAGACGGCGGCCGACCTGGTGTCCTGGACGGCGACGGCCGAGCCCGCGGAGGCACCGATCGGCACGCCGATCACGGTGCGCGTGCAGGCGACGATCGCGGACGGGTGGAAGATGTATGCGCTGGACTCGCCGCCGCCGAGCCGTCCGTCATCCGTAGAGCTGATAGAGGTGCCCGAGGGCCTCACCCGGCAGGGCGAGGTGCTGCAGGACGAGCCCAAGACGGGCTACGACCCCAACTTCGACGCGGACGTCCGGTATTTCGACCGCGAGGCCTCGTTTACGGCGTCGCTGCGCACGGATGAGGCGGCCCCGGGCGCCTACGAGGTGGGAGGCAGGGCCACCTACATGATCTGCAACGATAAGATGTGCCTGCCGCCGACCCGCACGTCATTTGCGGCGGAGGTTCGGCTGATCGCATCCGGCGAGGCCGAGCAGACCTCCGGGGCTGCACCCTCTGCCAGCGAACCGGCTCCGGCGGACGATGGCGAAGAAACGGCGTCGTCCCCGAAGGAGCCCGACGCCACGTCCGACACGAGCAGCACCGAGGTCCGTGCCACGGCTCCACCAGCGTCCGGCGACGACGCACCGCCAGAGGGGACCGGGGAGCCGACCGAGCAGGCAGCGCCCTCCGAGAGCACCCCCGCTGAACCGGAAGCTGTGGCGCCCTCGGTTCGCGACTACGACCGCGCCCGGGCGGACGGCTTCTGGGGCTTTCTGCTGCTGGCGTTCGGGGCGGGCCTGGCCGCGCTCCTCATGCCCTGCGTCTTTCCGATGATCCCGCTGACGGTGTCCTACTTCACCAAGCACGCGGATGACCGGGGCGAGGCGCTGCGCATGGCGTCGGTATACGGCCTGGCCATCGTGCTGACGTTCACGGGGCTCGGCGTCTTGATGGCGCTGCTCGTCGGGGCAGCGGGGGCCCAGACCATCGCTGCGAATCCCTGGGTGAACCTGTTCATCGGGCTCATATTCATCGTCTTTGCCCTGTCGCTGCTCGGCCTGTTCGAGTTGCGCCTGCCGAACGGACTGCTCAACTATTTCAACCGGCAGAGCAACGAACGGTCGGGGTACACAGGCGTGTTGTTCATGGGCTTCACGCTGACGCTCGTCAGCTTTTCCTGCACGGCCCCGTTCGTCGGCGGCCTGCTGGCGGCCACGGCGGTGGGGCAGTGGACGTATCCCGTCTTCGGCATGTTGGCCTTCAGCGCGACGTTCGCCCTGCCGTTCTTCCTGTTCGCCCTCTTCCCGCGCGGCCTCAACTCGTTGCCGCAATCGGGCTCCTGGATGAACACGGTGAAGGTGGTGCTCGGCTTCGTCGAACTCGCGGCAGCCCTCAAGTTTTTGTCGAACGCAGATCTCGTGTGGGGCTGGGGCCTCCTCTCGCGCCCGCTCGCCATCGCCATCTGCGTCGTGGTCTTCGCGCTGACCGGGCTGTACCTCATCGGCAAGCTGCGCATGAAACACGAGCCCCAGGTGCAGGCCATCGGGGTGGGGCGGCTGCTCTTCGCCATCGGCTTCTTCGGGCTCTCGCTCTACATGCTGCCCGGCCTCTTCGGCGCGCCGCTGAATGCGCTGGACGCCTACCTGCCGCCGCGTCAGGCGGGCGACGTCAGCATCGTCAGCAGCATGCGCCAGACCACCGGCGGGAATGGAGCCTCGGAGGCGGGGCACGGCGAGTTCGACTGGTTCACCGACGACATCGACGGTGCGTTCGCCGCCGCCCGCGAGCAGGGCAAGCCGCTCTTCATCGACTTCACCGGCTATACCTGCACCAACTGCCGTCAGATGGAGGCCAACGTCTTTCCGCAGCCCGCCGTCGCCGAGCGCTTCGAGCGTGAGTTCGTGCTGTTGCGGCTCTACACGGACGACCTGGAGCGCGGCCCGACGTTCCAGCGGTTTCAGTTCCAGATGACCGGCACCGTGGCCCTGCCGACCTACGCCATCGTGGATCCCGAGGGGCGTACGCTCCTCACCAAGACCAGCGGCGTCCTGCCCAGAGAGCGCTTCGTGGCGTTCCTGGATGACGGCGTCGCGTCCTTCCGCCAGGGCGACGAGGCTCCGTTAGCGGTCCAGTAAGAGTGCGCAAGGGTGTGGCTGGAGTAGCACCTTGGTGGCCTCGGCATTATTTTCGCATTGGCTTAAACGACTCCCCACCAATGTGATTTCGGCATGTCTACGATCCAAGAATTACCGTTTCGTCTGGAAAATTCGTACGGCGCCCCCATCGACGGCGACGTTCGCTACGTCGAAGGCGATGAGCCGAAGCCTGCGGTCGTGATGTGCCACGGCTTCAAAGGCTTCAAAGACTGGGGCACGTTTCCAGCCTGGGGGCGCCGCCTGGCCGAGGCCGGCTTCGTGGCAATCCTGTTCAACTTCTCGTACAACGGCGTCCACATCGACCGTCCGACGGAGTTCACCGAGTTCGACAAGTTTGCCAACAACACCTTTTCCCGCGAGCTTGACGACGTCGAGCACGTGCTGTCGGCGGCGACGAGCGGGCGCCTGCCGGGAGCGCCGATCGACCCGGGCCGCATCGGGCTGATGGGGCACTCGCGGGGCGGAGGCATCGCGGTTCTGACGGCCGCGCGCAACGAGCGGGTGCGGGCGCTGTGCACGTGGAGTTCGGTGGCGGGACTTCTGGATCGGTTTACCGACGAGCAAAAGCAGGAGTGGGAGCAGCGCGGATACACCGAGGTGCTGAACACGCGGACCGGGCAGGTTCTACGCCTGAACCGGGTCCTCTATGAGGACGCCGTGGAGCACAAAGAGCGCCTGAATGTGCTTCGGGCCGCTCAGATGCTGCACAAGCCCTGGCTCATCATCCACGCCGAGGACGACGAGGCCGTCCCGTACGAGGAGGCGAAGTGGCTGCACGACGCCGCGCCGCAATCCGAACTGTTCACGGCGATGAACGGGCATACCTTCGGTGGGGCCCATCCCGCGCCCGATCCGCTTCCGCTGACCCTGCAGATCGTCTTCAACCGGACGGTCAATTTCTTCCAGAAGGTGTTGTAGCGTCCCCTTGGCTCAAGGTGTTTAACGTCACGTCGTTGCGGCATCCGCGCCGTGCTTCTTCCAGTACCGCTTGAGCCCGGCCGCCGCCATCCAGGGTGGATTGGCGGTTTCGTACCGGTTCCACGTCGCCGCATCGACGCCGTCGGCGCGGGCCAGATCTCGCTGCCAGGCGCTGACGTGCGTCTTGAAGAGCACCTCCGGGGGCGGATCCTCCATCGTGGACGCGGTCCACTGCTCCGTCCGGTCCAGCGCCCGCTCCAGAGCCTCCAGGTGCCAGTCGACGTCGGCGAAGAGCCCGAAGTGCGTGGGGGCGAACCGGTCGATGTCGGCCTGCCGCAGTGTGGTGAGGCTTTCGCGCCACAGGCCGAGGTGGATCTCGGGGGGCGGAAGCGGGAGCATGACGTGTCCCGTGCCCTGCATACGCACGCCGCCGACGTCGCCCGTAAAGCAGATGCCGTCGAGGAGATACGTCATATGGTGATAGGCGTGTCCCGGGGTGTCGAGCGCGGTAAACGATAGCGGGCCGATCTCGATGACGTCGCCATCGTGCAGCTCGTGGATCTGGTCGGCAGGAACGGGGTGGGTGGTGCCCCATAGCCGGTCCATCGCGTCGCCATAGATGCGCTCGGCGCTGTTGAGGAGCTTGGTCGGGTCGGCGAGGTGGGGTGCGCCGACGTGGTGGACGTGCACGGTGGCGCCGTGGCGGGCGAGGTGCCCGGCAGCTCCGGCGTGATCCAGGTGAATGTGCGTCACCAGTACGTCGGTCACGTCCTCCGGCGTCAGGTCATACTTCGCGAGGCAGCGGGTGAGGACGTCGAACGTGGACCCCGGCCCGCACTCGACGAGCACGGCGCCAGAGGGGTGCGGGAGCAGGTAGGACGCGATGGTGCCGGGTACGTCCTGAAAGTGAAGGTCGAGGGTGTGGACGGGCGGTAGAGGCATGGCGGGAAGGGCTTCGGGCGGGACAGAACTGGAAAGCAGCGTGGCATATAGTATATTAGCTGTCGCCGCCAAACGGAATGACATTCGTCACCTCGTTCTGTTGCCCCACCAATCCGAATGAAACGTTTCTGGAGTCGCTCTCAAGGTGACACCGCCGCCCCGAAGGCCCGAAAACAATTCGGCACCTTTGGCGGCGTGTTCACGCCGACGCTGCTGACGATCCTCGGCGTCATCATGTTTCTCCGGGAGGGATGGGTCATCGGCAACGCCGGCATCCTCGGTGGGCTGATGATCATTCTGCTCGCCTTCGGCATTACGGCCTGTACGGCGCTGGCCATGTCGTCCATCACGACGAATATCCGTATCGGGGCCGGGGGAGCGTATGCCATTCTCGCGCAGTCGCTGGGTCTGGAGGTGGGCGGGAGCCTGGGCATCCCCATCTACGTGTCGCAGGCGCTCGCCATCACGATGTATATTTTCGGCTTCCGCGAGGGGTGGCTGTGGGTCTTTCCAGACCACCCGGCAATCGTGGTCGACTTCGTCGTGTTCCTGGTGCTCTACGGCATCGCCTACAAGAGTGCCGATCTGGCCATCCGGGTTCAGTATGTCATCATGGCGGTGATCGTGGGCTCGCTCATCTCCATCGCCATGGCCGCCTTCACCGGGTCGATGCAGTACGAGGTGACCAACGTGGGGCTGTGGGGCAGCTTCCCGGGATCGCCTGAGAACGACTTCTCAGGCACCAACTTCTGGATTGTCTTCGCCGTGTTCTTTCCGGCGGCGACCGGGATCATGGCCGGAGCCAACATGTCGGGCGATCTGAAGAATCCCCGCAAGGCCATCCCGATGGGAACGATGCTGGCAATTGGAGTCAGCCTCGTCATCTACGTGTTGCTGGCCTTCTGGCTGGCGCGTTCGGCGACGCCCGAGGAGCTGGTCAGCAACTACAACGTGATGATCGACAAGGCGTACTGGGGCCCGGCGGTCCTGGCGGGTCTCTTCGGGGCCACCTTCTCGTCGGCGCTGGCTTCGCTGGTAGGCTCTGCACGTATTCTGCAGGCGATGGGCAGCCACAGCATCGTGCCCAAAGGGGGGTGGTTGGGCCGACTAACCGCAGACGGTGAGCCGCGCAACGCGTTGCTCGTCACGGGCATCCTCGTCTTCGGCGCCCTCCTGTTGCGGGATTTGAATGCCGTGGCGCCGCTCATCACGATGTTCTTCCTCATCACCTACGCGATGCTCAACGTGGTGGTGCTCATCGAGCAGAGCCTGGGCCTCCTCAGCTTCCGTCCGCTCCTCCGCGTGCCGCGCATCATTCCGCTGCTGGGGCTCATCGGCTCCGTCTTTGCCATGTTCATCGTCAATCCCACCTTTAGCCTCGTCGCGGTCTTCGTGGTGCTCATCTTCTACGGCGTCCTCACCCGTCGTCACCTGACCGCGCCGTTCGAGGATGTGCGCAGCGGGTTGTTCGTGGCGCTGGCCGAGTGGGCGGCGAAGAAGGTGACCGACATGCCGACGATGCAGGAGCGGGCCTGGAAGCCCAATCTGCTGGTCCCAGTCGAGGATCCCAACGAGCTACGGGGCATGTTTCTGATCATCCAAAACATCACCTACCCGAAAGGCTCGGTGAAGCTGCTGGCACTCCAGCCCCAGGTGCAAAGCAACGACGTCGACGAGCGGCTGGAAGCGCTCAAGACGGCCTTCCGGGAGCGGGGCGTCTTTGCCACCTCGACCGTCCTCACGGATGGTGTGTTCGAGGACGCCGTGAACGCGGGGATGCAGGTGTTACAGGGCGCCTTTTTTCGGCCCAACATCCTCTTTCTCACGATGCCGGACGATGCGGAACGGGAGGAGAGTTATCGGAGGGTGATCCGGGAGGCGCGAGAGCTGTCGACCGGCGTCCTTCTGCACGCGCCGCATCCGGTGGCGGGGCTGGGGCAGCGCCAGACCATCAACGTGTGGATCCGCGACCGTAGCCCGGACTGGCAACTGTCGTGGGACATCGGCAACCTCGACCTGTCGATACTCACGGCGTACAAGCTCAAGCGCAACTGGAATGCCGATACGCGCCTGATTACGGTGGTGGAGGATGCGGAGGAGGTGGAGAACGCGCGGCGGTTCATGAGTCGCCTGATGGACCTGGCACGGATTCCCGAGACGGAGGTGCTCGTGCATCACGGGGCGTTCAACGACTACCTGCCCGAGGCCCCGCTGGCCGATCTGAACATCTTCGGGCTCGTCTCCGATCCTAACTTTGCCTTCATCCGGCGTATGGTGTCGGAAACGAATTCCACGTGCCTCTTCGTGCGCGATTCGGGCCAGGAAAGCGCGCTGGCGTAAGGAGGTGCCTTGCGATCTTCGGGTCGATCTATCCCCATGGTCGACGAAACGGCCTGCACAGCGCGATTCGAAGCGTACGGGGGCGCTGCAAGCGGGAGATGACGGGGCCGAGGTACGACTGTTCACCCACGCGACCGACCACGATACGCCTGTCGATGCTCTGCCGGTGGTGTCCTGCGCGACGGTGGGACTGGATGGTGTGCTGGTCGCCGACTGCGACGAGGACAGACAGTGCCTCGTCTCCCAAGAATGGCGGCGCCGACGGGAGAGGGAGCTAGCACGAAAGAGGAGCAGAAAAAACGCCCGCCCCGAGAACGAGGCGAGCGTTGCGTTTGGCTCCCCGGGTAGGATTCGAACCTACAACCCTGCGGTTAACAGCCGCATGCTCTGCCGTTGAGCTACCGAGGAAGGTATGTGGGTGTCACTTGAATTCGCCCTGAAGATACTACCTGCATCCGAGCTCCGTCAAGGCGTTGACGATGATTTCAAACGTGGTGCCCTGGAGAGGACTCGAACCTCCACGGCCTAAGCGGCCACTAGATCCTGAATCTAGCGCGTCTACCAATTCCGCCACCAGGGCATGTCATCAAAGGATCGAGATGGTACGAAAGCAGGTCGGTTCCGTGCAAGGGCATCGCTGAGCGCGCCGGTACATTCATCCCGATTTAACGGAGGGCGGCGGCCGTCAGCACCGCACAAAAGAAAATCGCCCCACGGAATGCCAGTGAGGCGATTGGGTAGTGGAGATGGCGGGAGTCGAACCCGCGTCCGAATGGCCGAACAGGTCAAACCTCTACATGCATAGTTGGCGTATTTAGCGTCACTTGCACCTCAAGCCCACCAACGGGGCCAAGTGCGAGCCAAGACTGATTAGCGTTCGCTACGGCTGATGCAGTCGGAATCAGCAGTAACTAGCCTATCTAGCCGATGTCTTGAACCCACCAATAGGCGAGCGGAGATCAAGACAGATGGGGGGTTTTACGCCGCCATCGCGTACGAGTAATCGTTCGCAGTTGCTAGTTCTTGGCAGTTTCTACGAGCGTGCCAAGAGGCTCGACATGCAGTCTGCTGCGCGTTACCACCCGTCGAATCCGTGTCATCCCCAGTATGTAAAGAACCGCTTCGTCATGAAGCAATGTATGTCACGAAAGCCGCGTCTGTTTGTTCCGCAGTCAGCGAGCGGACGTGGGCTGTTCACGCTCCAACGCGGTGCCCGCCACCTGTAAGCCTTCTGCCTCAAGGGCCGCGTTCAACTCCGGCAGAATCGCGCGCTGTAAGCTTCTGCGCAGAAAGGGCATCTTACTTCGGCTGCCCGTAAAGTAGGCCCGGTACGGATGGATCAACACCCGGACATGTCCTGACCCGAGCGGCACCACTTCAAGGGAGGCGACGACGCGATACAGGCCCCAGTTGCTCAGCGTCCGCTCGTCGGTCGCGATAGCCTCCGGCGGAGACTCGTCGCCAACGGACCAGCCAGCCTGTTGGAGAGCCCGGGTGATGCGGGTCTCGGTGGCCTGTACCGTGTCCGTCACCGCGTAGTCCCGGTACAGCGGCGAGAGCGACGGCGCACATCCGGACGTAAGTAGCCCTGCGGCACAACACAGCATGAGCGCCGCACCGGCAAGAACGCGAAATGAGGAGGACATCACGAGGTCATAGCATGCAATGATCGTGGACAAACAGGCTCGATGAACATACTCACCGCTGCCCGCAATGTTGAGGCAAAAAAAGAGCCGGGGAGCGCGCTCACCCAAACGCGCTCCCCGGCGATGCGGAGGCCTTCCGCGGTGCAGAGGTAGATTTGTCTGCACCATGTGCTTCGGACTGTAGGAGGCATCCCGAAGCACTCATACCTATTCACAAGGGGCGTGCCAAAACGGGGCGGACGGCGATCCTGAGTGCTGAGAAAAGGAAATCAGGAGATGTGTTAGGGATATGTGTATAGAAAGTGGTGTACCGAGTGGACGCTGGTGTATCTTATACAGAACATTATGAAAAACAGTCAGTTATGCAAAATTGTCAGGAGCCGGTCGTCGGGGCCAACTCGGCAGCGCCGATTGTATGTTCGAGGAAATCCAGGGTGATCTGGTTGAAGGTGTCCGGGTGCTCGATCATGGGCGCATGGCCGCACTGGTCGATGAAGCGGAGAGTGGAGGAGGGGAGCCGGTGGAGGAATTCCTCGGCCACGTTCGGAGGGGTGATCTGATCGTTGCGGCCCCAGACGAGCAGCGTGGGACGGTCGATCTCTGGAAGCTCTTCGGTCACGGTCTCCGCCTGGGCCGAGCGGGCCATCTTGATGAGCCGAAGGGCTCGCGAGCGGTCGTTGACGATGTCGAGCACCTCGTCCACCAGTTCATCGGTGGCGTGGGACGGGTCGTAGAAGGTCATGGCCGCGCGCTCCCGGAGAAACTCGCGGTCGCGCCGCCGCATCATGCCTGAACCCATCTCCAGCTCGTAGATGCCGGAAGAGCCGGTCAACACGAGGGCTGCCACGTTGCGGGAATACTTGAGCGTATAGAGCAGGGCCACGTGCCCGCCCAGCGAGTTGCCGATCATCGCCGCATACTGGATGCCCAGCTGCTCCAGAAACTCGTGCACGTAGGTCACCAGGCCTGGCACGTGCGTCTGTTTCATCGGCAGGTCATAGACCGGAAGCAGAGGGACGATCACCCGGTAACCGTGCTCCGAGAGGGTGTGGATCGTCGGCGTCCAGTTGTCCGCGTCGCCGAGCATGCCGTGCAGCAGCACAACCGGCGGGCGGTCCGACGACGGGCCTTCGTCGACGTAACGAAACCCTGCACGCTCTTGGATGGGAAAAGGTACACTCATGGGAGTGGTGGTGGGATAGTCAACTACGCGTTGCCCCTCGCGGGAAACCGGGAAAAAGATAAGTGATGACTATAACATAAGCGAAGCCGTTCCGACCTCGGAGGCTGCGCGCTCGGGACGGGGCGATGCGGATTTACGCACGGTCTTCAAACACCGTAGAAACCCGAATGTGCCTTCAGCGTTGCAACCAACCTGTAGATCACAGTTAACCTGTATCTTTATTTCATCCCATCTAGCAGGTGTGCCTATGCCCAGCGGACGTAAACGCAAGCGCCACAAGATCGCCACGCACAAGCGGAAGAAGCGACTGCGGAAGAATCGCCATAAAAAGAAGAAATAACTGGCTCGTTGTCAGGAAGAATGCGCTAAGGAAGCTGCGGTCGGTGTATCGGCGGTAGCTTTTTTAGTATCTAGCATGTATCAGCGGGTCGCACGGGCTCGAACCAGCGCAGCGTCGCCCGGACGAGGCCGGCACCATCAACGCTATTCAAGCACAAACCACTCCACGGAATCATGGTTCGCTCTGGTGTACTGGGTCTTCTGCTCGGAGGCGCGGCAGGCTTCACCCTCGGCTTGCTCGTGGCTCCCCAGGAAGGACAACGCTTACGCCGTCGGCTGAGCTATCGACTCGAACATCTCGGTCAACAAGTCGCCGTTATGCTGGACGAAGTGTTGAGCCAGGAGGCGGACAACGAGGCGCGCCGTACCGCGAATGCCCTCGTGGCCGACGCGCAGGAACGGGCTCAGCGGATCCGCGATGACATCGACTCGCTCCTCGGCGAGATCAAGCGAGGGTCGACCGTCCATTAGCTCCCGGTCGTCCGTGCTCCCGCGTCCGTTACCTACACGATTCTGAACGCGCATCTACATGCCCAATTTCTCGATTCTCTTGGCCCCGTCGGAGGGCAAGCAAGAGGGGGGAAATCCCTTCGCGCCCGACATGTTCGATTACCGCTCGTCGGACACGTTTAATTATTTCAATGAACTGAACACCGAGCGGCGCGCTCTCATCGATCAGTTGCAGGACTTCATCAAGGAAGCTGACGATGAGGCCCTGCAGGAGGTCTTCGGCGTCAAGGGGGACTACCTCGAAAACGCCGTCGACGTCAACCTCAACATTTACGACGCCCCGCTGATGTCCGCGCTGGATCGTTACAGCGCAGGCGTGATGTATGAGGCGATGGACTTTCCCGGACTTCCGACCGGCGCGCAACGGCGGTTGCTCGAAAACGGCATCATCATTTCCGGCCTCTTCGGCGTTCTCCGCCCGGACGATCTTATTCCCAACTATCGCCTCCGCATCGACGCCAAGCTTCCCGGCGTCGGCAAGATCTCGAATTACTGGAAGCCGCTCATAAGCCCCCTTCTCAACGAGGCCGTCTCGGGCAAATTCATCTGGGACCTGCTCCCGCATGCCCACCGGCGCGCCTGGGACGACGAGCAGACCTACGAGCAGATCGTGCAGGTCAAGTTTTACGACGTGAAGGACGGCGAGCTATAGCCCGTGACGCACAACGTGAAGACGCTGCGCGGAGAACTCGTGAACTTCATCGTCCGGGAGACGCTGGAGGACCTGGAGCCGCTCCTCGAGTGGACGCACCCGTCGGGGTACGAATTCGATCCCGACGCCACCGAGATCGACGAGGACACGAAGTCGGGCACGGTCGTCATGGTGAAGCCGTGACGGCCTGACGTCTCGATACGGACCAACCGCTCATGCAGGGACTGATGCCCTCAGGAGGATGCAGCATCCGGTGATCATTGGCCTCGCAGGCGGGTCTGGGTCGGGCAAGACGACGGTGCTCCGCCGCATCGTCAAGGCCATCGGGTCCGACAAGATCGCGCTGCTCGACCACGACGCCTACTACCGGGACCTGAGCCACCTGCCCATCGAGGAGCGCAGTCGGTTCAACTTCGACCATCCCGACGCGCTGGAGACGGAGTTGCTGTGCCACCACCTGGATCGCCTGCAGCAGGGTGAGATCGTCGAGAAGCCGGTCTACAATTTCAAGACCCACACGCGGGAGGAGCGGACCACCCGCGTCTATCCGCGTCCGGTGGTCATCGTCGAAGGCATCCTGGTGCTGGCGGAGGATGAGCTGCGGGAACGCATGAACATCAAGATCTTCGTCGATGCGGCGGACGACATCCGGCTCATGCGGCGCATCCGGCGCGACCTGGAGGAGCGCGGGCGCACGGTGGATGCCGTGCTGCGGCAGTACGAGCGGACGGTGCGGCCCATGCACCTGGAATTCGTGGAGCCGTCCAAACGCCGGGCCGACGTCATCATCCCGCGCGGGGGGCACAATCAGGTCGCCATTCAGATGGTCGTGGCGCGCATCGAGTTACTGCTCCAGCATTTCCAGGATCACACTGCGGCCTGAGCCGAGGCAGTCGCCTACGGGTTCAGCACCATCAGCGTCTGGATGCCGCGGAGGACGAGGTGCGGGTCGGCGTCGCCGATGTCGGGGACATGTTCACGGAGGAGCGTCGCCCAGCCGCCTGTCACGACGATCACAGGCGGTGTGTCAAGCGTGGACCGAAGGCGGTCCAGCATGCCCGTCACGCCGTCCAAAAAGCCGAACAGGATGCCCGATTGCAGGGCCGCCTCGGTAGAGCGCCCGATGGGAGACCTCGGAGGAGTCAGTGGAACGTCCGGGAGTTGTGCGGTGCCCTGGTGCAGCGCATGGGCCGTGAGCCGAGGGCCCGGCGCGATGGCTCCACCGAGGTACGCGCCCTCAGCCGTGATGACCTCGTAGGTGAGAGCCGTCCCGGCGTCGATCGCGATGACGGAACGTGCGGTTGGAGCGACCTTGCCATAGCGATCCCACGCTCCCACGGCCAGGGCGAGGCGGTCGGCGCCGAGCGTGTCGGGCGTGTCGTAGGCGAGCGTGAAGGGAAGCCGTAAGGTCGGCCGCACCATCAGCGGACTCGCGTCACACCAGGTGCGCACGGCGTCCGGGACGCGGCGGGCGAGAGCGGGCACCACCGACGCCACGCCGACGCGACTGAACGGCGGCGCCTCACTCAAGGTGGAACGGAGCATTTCCTCCCAATCCTCGGGGGAAGCGGTGGGCACCTGGAACGGGTAGTGGACGGTCTCGTCCTGCATCACAGCGCCCTTCGTCGCGCTGTTGCCGATGTCCAGGACCAGCCACCCGGTCTGATGTGCGTTCGGCGGATCAGGCATTGGAGGTCGGCTGCAGGGTCACGTCTCCGGCGTGGAAGGTGTGTAGTCCCTCGTCCGTACGCAGGCGCAGGCTACCCGTCTCGTCGAGGCCGACGACCGTGCCTTCGACGGGCTCTTGCAGGTCCGTTACGCGGAGGGTTACCGTCTGGCCCATCATCCGCAACCGGTCGGCATAAGCGGCCCGTAGCGCCTGCCCACCATCCTCGCGGATCGATGCGTACCAGCGTTCGAGGCGGGCGAGGAGATCGGCCAGCAGCGGCGCCCGGGCGATGGTGCGTCCGGTTTCGAGGCGGAGCGAGGTGGCATGCTCGTCCAGGGATTCTGGAAAGGTGTCTTGATTGACGTTGAGGCCGATGCCGAGCACCACGACGCTGGCGGTGCTGTCGGTCGAGGCTTCGAGCAGCATCCCGCAGCACTTTCGTCCCTCGATCAATACGTCATTGGGCCACTTGATGTGGACGTCGAGCGGCGTGCAGACCTCGGCCACGGCGTCGGCGACGGCCACGCCGCCTGCGAGGGTGACCAGCGAGAACCGCTCCGGCGGGAAGAGAGGCCGCAGGATGACGGACAGCATCAGGTTCTGTCCCGCCGTCGCCGTCCAGGTCCGGCCTTGCCGCCCGCGCCCCGCGGACTGATACTCGGCGTACACGACGCTGCCTTCGGGCGCGCCGTCCTCGGCCCAGCGTAGCGCTTCCGTATTCGTCGATCCGACCGTGTCGAAGCCGCGCACCGAGCGGCCCAGCGCGTCGGTGGTGAGCAGGGGAGGTAATTCCTCGACCAGGGGAGGCATAGGCGGGACCGTGTATGCTAAACGATGCGGTTGTATGCGATGGTGGACGCCGAGAGCGGGGCGTCCGGGAGAAACCAACCCGCGCTCTGGGTGGAATGATTCTTGATCCAGCGTTAGGCAGAATGGGTCCCTGTTACAGCCACCGCTCGCGTCTGATGGATCGGTACGTGCTCCTCGTCTGGTTTCTGGTCTGCGGCCTCGTTCTCGTGGAGCCGGGGATGGCCCAGAACGTCCGGTCGCCGGACCTCAACGCGCAGTACCACCGTGCTGAGACGGCCTGGAAAAGTGGCGCGAGCATGCTGGAGGCCAAGGCGCGCGTCGACCGGGTGCTGGAGGCCCGCCCCGACGATGCCGAGGCGCTGCGGTTGCGCGCGCAGGTGCTGATGGGCATGGGGCGCCTCGACGACGCCCTCCGCGATGCGCGGCGTGCCGTAGCAGTGGCTCCCCGCACGGCCACGTCCCAACTCGTCCTGTGCGAGGTGGCGCGGCACGCGGGCGAGCGGGAGGTCGCAGCCCAGGCGCTCCAGGACGCGTCCGAGCTGGTCTTCGACGATGCGGCGTTGCACGTCCGGCTCTCATGGAACGCCGTGCTGCTGGAGCAGGTCGAAAAGGCCGAGGCCTTCGCCCGCACCGCCCTGGCCCTGGATGGCGAGAACCCGTCGGCGTACTATCAGCTGGCCCGCGTCTTCGTGCTGCAAGGCGAGGACGAGGCCGCCGCGACGGTCCTCCGCAACGGCTTCCAGCGCGCGCTGCTGGATCCCTCCACCGTCCGCAGCGATTCGGTCCTCACCGACATCACAGATCACCCCGTCGTCCGCCCGTACGTGAACTGATCGCCCATGCGCACTCCCGGCACCTGGATCCGTCTCGTCGTCATGCTCATCCTGGGCGCCTCGACCGCCTTCGGTGAGGCGTTCGCGCAGACGACCCCGCTTCCCACGACCACGCCCGAGGGCGCGCTCCCCACGCCTGCGCCGATCTATGCGCCACAGAAGACGCAGCAGGATGAGGAGACGCTCAGCTACTACGGCGAGGCGGAATTCGTCGATGAACTCAGCCTCGACCAGCCCGCCTACGTGGTGCGCATCTCGCCCTCGCTGACCGGGCCGATCACTTCCATCGCCTTTCCGCTCTACGACGGCCCGCTCCGCGACGGGGGAGAGGCGGCAGGCATCCAGGGGAGCGGCACGTTGTTGATCGAGCTGTTTACCGCCTCCGCCCCCGATGCCCTGCCCGCACTGGCTGAGTCCGGCCTCGCCCAGCGCGAGGTGCCGTTCGACTCGCTGCTGGCGGACGACGGCCTGCCGCCCGATCCGTTCAACGTCGTCGATCTCCAGGAGGACGGCTTCGACGTGACGGCCGATCAGGACTATTTCGTGCGGCTGATGGTGGTCGATGCCTCGGAGGATGCGGCGCTCTCGTTCCTGTCCGATGCCGGGGCCGCGACAGAGGACGATCCGGCGTATTTTCCGTTTCGAACGTCACTGTACGTCCGCGGCGATGCGCTGCGTGAGGGCGAGGAAGAGGGATATTTCGTGTACGAGGACAACGCCAATCTCGTCTTAGACGTGACCATTGAGGGGAATCCGAGCACGGCCGTGCAGCCCGGCGGGGAGCCCCTTCCGGATCGTTTCGTGCTGAAGCAGAACTACCCGAATCCATTCAACCCGACGACCTCGATTCCATTCGACGTGCCGCAGACGATGGATGTGACGCTCTCGGTCTATAACATGCTGGGCGAGGAGGTCGCTCGTCTCGTCGACCGCCGTCTGCCCGCAGGCTCCTACGACGTGACCTGGAACGCGGAGCAGATGGCGAGCGGAATCTACCTGGCCCGACTCCGAGCGGGCTCGGCCATCCAGACGCGGCGCATGGTGCTCGTGAAGTAACCCAAAGTAGTGTCCGTCCGGTTACGGCAGAACGAGACCGCGGACCGCAGACGGCAGACCGCGGGAAAAGGCTCGTTCTGGCGGTCCGCCCCCGCATCCCCGGATCAGGTCCGGGGCAGGCTCAGTGCGGGACAAGCTGTCCGTGGTCTCAGAGCAACATCTAGGTTAGCCAACTTGGGGTAAATTACTGGATCCTGGTGTCGCACGTCGTGATGCGTGTTGCGTGATCCCAAATCCGGCTGAACCATGGTGGTATGACGTAGCCCCGCGAGGCCGGATTTGGGGTTGGACGGGTGTAGGTGTGGACGTATAGACGTGACGCTCCTCCAACC
>JAAAOL010000388.1 GCA_009908885.1 Bacteroidota bacterium
GCAGATCCCGGTAGGCGTCGAGGTCGACCTCGCCCCGGTCGTCGATCGGGATGACGCGGAGGCGGGCGCCCTGCTGCTCGCACAGCATCTGCCAGGGCACGATGTTGGAGTGATGCTCCATGCCGGAGATCACGACCTCGTCGCCCTCGCCCACCTGCATCCGCCCGAACGTGGACGCCACCAGGTTGATGGCTTCCGTGGTGCCGCGCGTGAAGATGACCTCGCGGGTCGACGGCGCGTTGATGAAGGCCGCCAGCGTCTTGCGGGCTTGCTCGTAAGCGTCCGTCGCCTGCTGGCTGAGCGTGTGCACCCCCCGGTGGATGTTGCTGTTCTCCTGCCCGTAATACCGCGCGAGGCGATTGAGCACCACCTGCGGCTTCTGCGACGTGGCCGCATTGTCCAGGTAGACCAGCGGCTGCCCGTCGTGCACGGTTTGCTGCAACGCCGGGAAGGCGGCTCGGACGCGTGCTACGTCGAGCGCGGATTCCATAACCGTCGGAGTCTCACGCATGGCGCGGCATATACTTATCGCAAGGGAGCTAACGAGAGCGTAAAGCCGGGGAGCACCGTCTGGCCGTCGAGTGTTTCGTCGAAGGAGTCCACCGTGGTTACAGCGTCTGGGGTCGTGTAGATGTACGCCCGCTGCGCGCTCGGGTCGATCAGCCACGCAAGGCGACAGCCGTTGCGCATCCACTCGACCATCTTATCCTGAGCAGGTTGCAGTCGGTCCGAGGCGGATGATAACTCGATCACAAAGTCAGGACAGAGCGGTGGGAATTGTTCTCGTTCGATGTCCGAGAGCTGATCCCAGCGGGGCTGTGCCACCCACGCCGCGTCCGGGGCACGCATCGCGCCATTGGGAAGCACGAAGCCCGTCGACGAATCGAAGGCGACGCCGCGCCCCGTCTCCTGCGTCCAGGCAACGAGCTGAGCGACGAGGTAGGCGTTGCGGCGTCCGGTTTGTCCACCAGCAGGGGCCATAACGACCAGGGTTCCGTCCGCTGTCCGCTCAATGCGCACGTCGCGATTGGCGCGGCAGAGCCGATACAGGGCATCGTCGGTGAGCGGCCCTAGCTCCGATATGTCGAGCGTCAGCGTTTCCATTCGTAGAGTGCGTTATCGGCGGAAGCGGGCCGTCAGCTTCTGATCGACCAGTTCGCGCAGCGGCTCGATGTTGATGGTGTCCACCACGTCGCGGGCGAACGCCATCAGCATAATGGCGCGGGCGCGCTCCTCGGACAATCCGCGCGAACGCAGGTAGAAGATGCCTTCGTCGTCCAGCTGGCCGCTGGTGGCGCCGTGGCTGCACTGCACGTCATCGGCGTAGATCTCCAGCTCCGGCTTCGAGTACATCTGCGCCGTCTCGGTCAGCACGATGCTCTTGTTGGACTGGTACGCGTTGATGCGCTGCGCATCCTGCCGCACCAGCACCTTGCCGTTGAAGACGCCCGTGGACTGATCGTCCAGGATGCCCTTGTAGAGCTCGTTCGAGAAGCAGTCCGGCTGGGCATGATCGACGAACGTGTGGCTGTCGATGTGGGTGGTGCCGTGGCCCAGGAACAGCCCGTACAGGTGCGACTCGCAGTGGTTGCCGTTCGGGAGGATGTTCAGGTTGTTGCGGATGACGTCGCCGCCGAAGGTGAAGGCACTCGTCCGGAAGACGCTGTCGTCCTTCTGATGGGCCTGCAGGGTGGTCACCTGCGACGCCTGGGCATCGTCCTCCTGCACTTCGTAGATGTCCACGTGCGCGCCGCGACCCACGTAGGCCTCGGTGACGACGTTCGTGAACGTCTTGCCATCGCCCAGCGAGCGGGCGGTCTGCACCATCTTGAACTGGGCGCCGTCCTCGACGACGATCAGCAGGCGCGGCTGCACGAGCAGGTCGTCGTCCGCCGCTACCAGGTTGATGACGTGCAGCGGCGTCTCCAGGGCGACGCGCTCCGGCACGTAGACGAACACGCCGTCGTGCACGAAGGCCGTGTTGAGCGCGGTGAAGACCTCGTCCTCGAAGGAGGCGTACTGGGCGAAGTGCTGGTCGAACAGCTCCGCCTCGGCCTCGACGGCCTTCGCCAGGGGCAGGATGCGGACGCCCTCGGGCAGTTCGCCGATGGTGGAACGCTCGGAATCGAAACGGCCGTTGACGAGCACCACCGTGTGGGCGTCCAGCTCCGGAATCCGCTCAGCGGCGACGTCGGCGTCGGTGACGTCCGGCTCGGGCTGTCCCAGAAACAGGTCGTAGCCCCGGTTGATCGTGCGCGTGATGTTGGTGTACTTCCAGGCCTCGGCCTTGCGATGGGGGAAGCCGAGGGCCTCGAAGCGCTCGATGGCTTCGCGGCGGAGGCCTTGCAGGCGGGCGTTGGTGCCGTTCAGCAGCGTGCCGTCGTGCATCTCGAACGCCTCCACGTAGCGGGCGGCAGCGTCCACCTGCTCGACGGGCGCATCGACGGTAGGCGGCAGGGTTGGGGTGGCCATATCTATAGAAACAGGTTGTAGTTCAGAAAAAACAGATCAGGGATGACAGCCGGTTACACAGCGGCGAGGCCTTCTTCGCGCACCCACTCGTAGCCCTTCTCTTCCAGCTCGATGGCGAGCTGCTTGTCGCCCGAGCGGACGATCTGGCCATCCACCATCACGTGCACCACGTCGGGGATGATGTAGTCGAGCAGCCGCTGGTAGTGGGTGATGACCAGGAAGCCGCGATCCTGGGACCGCAGCTTATTGACGCCGTCGGCCACGACGCGCAGCGCGTCGATGTCCAGGCCGGAGTCGGTCTCGTCCAGGATGGCCAGCTTGGGCTCCAGAAGGGCGAGCTGGAAGATCTCGTTGCGCTTCTTCTCACCGCCGGAGAAGCCCTCGTTGACGGCGCGGCGCATCAGCTTGGGGTCCAGATTGACCATCTCGGCCTTCTCGCGCATCAGCTTCAGGAAGTCGGCGGCGCTGACGGCTTCTTCGCCGCGATGCTCGCGCTGGGCGTTGAGCGCCTCCTTGAGGAAGTTCATCTGGCTCACGCCGGGCAGCTCGACCGGGTACTGGAACGCCAGAAAGATGCCCTCCCGGGCGCGCTCGTCGGCTTCCAGCTCCAGCAGGTCCTCGCCCTGGTAGAGCACCTCGCCGCTGATCTCGTAGTCCTCGCGGCCCGCCAGCACGGCGGCCAGCGTGCTTTTGCCAGAGCCGTTCGGGCCCATGATGGCATGCACCTGGCCGGTGTCGAGCGTCAGATCCACGCCCTTGAGGATTTCCATGTCCTCGATGGACGCGTGCAAGTTCTTGATTTCAAGCAGAGACATATGTCGAATCTCGGTGTTGGGTGTTCGGGATGATGGAATAGGGGAGGGGACGGGTTAGCCGACGCTGCCTTCGAGTTCGATGGAGAGCAGCTTCTTGGCCTCCACGGCGAACTCCATCGGCAGGTGGGCCAGGATCTCCTGGCAGAAGCCGTTCACGATCAGCTTGATGGCCTCGTCCTCGCCGATGCCGCGCTGGGCGCAGTAGAAGAGCTGGTCCTCGCCGACCTTGGTCGTCGTGGCCTCGTGCTCGACCTGCGCGGTCTGGTTGCCGGTCTCGATGTAGGGGAAGGTGTGCGCGCCGCAGCGGTCGCCCAGTAGCATGGAGTCGCACTGGGAGAAGTTGCGGGCGTTCTCCGCGCCCTTGTTGATCTTGACGAGCCCGCGGTAGCTGTTGTTGGAGCGCCCACCGGAGATGCCCTTCGAGATGATCGTCGACTTCGTGTCCTTGCCGAGGTGGATCATCTTGGTGCCGGTGTCGGCCTGCTGATGGCCCTTCGTGAAGGCCACCGAGTAGAACTCGCCGACGGAGCGGTCGCCCTTGAGGATGACGCTCGGGTACTTCCAGGTGATGGCCGAGCCCGTTTCGAGCTGCGTCCACGAGATCTTGGAATCGTCGCCCTGGCAGATGCCGCGCTTGGTGACGAAGTTGTAGACGCCGCCCTTGCCGTCCTTGGAGCCTGGATACCAGTTCTGGATGGTCGAGTACTTGACCTCCGCATTGTCCTTGGCGACGATCTCGACGACGGCCGCGTGGAGCTGGTGTTCTTCACGCATCGGTGCCGTGCAGCCTTCCAGGTAGGAGACGTAGCTGTCGTCCTCGGCCACGATCAGCGTGCGCTCGAACTGACCCGTACCCGCCGCATTGATGCGGAAGTAGGTGGACAGCTCCATCGGGCAGCGGACGCCCTTCGGAATGTAGCAGAAGGAACCGTCGGAGAAGACCGCCGAGTTGAGCGCGGCGTAGAAGTTGTCCGTGTAGGGGACGACTGAGCCGAGGTACTCGCGCACCAGCTCCGGGTGGTTTTCGATGGCCTCGCCCATGGAGCAGAAGATGATGCCCTGCTCGGCCAGCTCCTCTTTGAAGGTGGTGGCGACCGAGACGCTGTCGATCACGGCGTCCACGGCCACGCCCGCGAGGCGCTTTTGCTCACCCAGCGGGATGCCCAGCCGGTCGAACGTGTCCAGCAGCTCGGGGTCGACCTCGTCGAGGCTGTCGTACTTGGCCTTCTTCTTCGGGGCCGAGTAGTAGGAGATGGCCTGGAAGTCCGGCACCTCGTACTCCAGGTGCGGCCACTGCGGATAGTTGTCGTTCTCCTCCAGCAGGGTCATGAAGTGCCGAAACGCCTTGAGGCGCCATTCCAGCATCCACTCGGGCTCTTCCTTTTTGGCCGAGATGAAGCGGACGGTATCTTCCGTCAGGCCGACGGGGGCCGTATCGGCCTCCACGTCCGTCGTCCAGCCCCACTCGTAATCGCTGTCGGCGATGTCTTGGAGGTATTGGGTTTCGGTGCTCATACAGATGTACTCAAGTTTGGCGTAAGTGGCAACGCTCGGGTGCTAGGGCCGCAAGGGGACGGCGGCAGATCGCCGTCGGGCGAGGAGCCCATCAACGACGCATCCAATATACAGGTGTCAACGCTCGTTTACACCCTGTAAAGTGTAAACGCACGGTTACAACAGGGGCCGTCGGAGGGCGTTCCCGCGTCCGTCCGCGACGGGGCTGCTTCACAGGGTTTTCCCAGGGGAACTTCCGGATGTACCTGAGCCGTTGGATCGAACGTGCGCTACCATCTGCAGGCGACCCTCCAAGCACCATGGCGACGACCGAAACGACGACCCCGCAGCCCATCCAGATCACCGACCGCGCCCTCGCCAAAATCCGCGAAACGGCGGAGGATGAGCAGGTGGACCTATCTTCGACGTTCCTGCGCGTGGCCGTCGTGCCGGGCGGCTGCTCCGGGCTGACGTACGACCTCGGGTGGGATACGACCGTGCAGGAGGGCGACCAGGTGACGGAGGTCGACGGCGTCCGCGTCGTAATGGATAAGAAAAGCTACCTGTGCATCGACGGCACGGAACTGGACTTCACCGATGGGCTGGACGGCCAGGGGTTTCACTTCCTCAACCCGCAGGCCGCCCGCACCTGCGCCTGCGGCGAGTCCTTCGGACTGTAAACGATCGTTGACAGTCCCGCGACGCTGCTGAGATCAGCAGGAGTCACTCCCGCTCCCAGCGCACCCGGTTTCCTTCCACGATGCCGTAGGTGTCTGCGAACCCGGCGGGCGTCTCGATGACGTACTGCGCGGGGGCCTCGGAGACGATCTGCTCGTCGGAGAAGGGACGCGTGTACTTGGCGATGCTGACGATCTGGGAGTCGGCGTCCACGAAGAAAAGGTCCAGCGCGAGCGGCGTGTTGGCCATCCAAAAGCTCTGGATCTCCTCGCGGGGGAAGAGAAAGAGCATGGCGCTATGCTCGGGGAGCGACGCCCGCTGCATGAGCCCGCGCGCCCGGGCCGAATCGGTGTCGGCGATCTCGATGGTGACGGTGGTGACCGTGTCCCCCTCGGCGAGGAACGCCAGGGCGCCGTCCGGACGGAACGGGATGGTCTCCGTCGTATCGGCGGTGGCGTCGTCGTTCGAACCAGCGTCCGGCTGCTGGCAGGCAGTGGCGAGGGGCAGCAGCAGCGCGAGGCAGAGGAAAGCCGAGAGGCGCATGGGGGCGAGGCGGTGAATCGGTGAGGGTGTCGGGAGTCGCCTTCCCAACGCGTCCGCCGACCGTCAGGATTCCTCCGGCAGGCGCCGCCAGCGGACGCGGGTGCTGTCGGTCAGCCCGAAGCGGTCGCTAAAGCCCGCACGCACCTCGACTACGTACTGCGCCGGCCCGGTCGACTCGACGCGCTCCCGGGACAGCGGCGTCGTCCGCTCGGCGATGTTGACGACCTGCGAGTCCGCGTCGACGAAAATGATGTCCAGCGGGACGGGCGTGTTGGCCATCCAGAAGCTGCGCGGCGCGGCGTCGGGGAAGGTGAAGAGCATCCCTTGCCGCGACGTCAGCGAGCGGCGGTCCATCATCCCGCGCGCCCGAGCCGAGTCGGTCTCTGCGATCTCGATGGCGATCTGCCGGATCACCCGCCCGTCCGGGCCGACGAACGCCAGCACGCCCTCCGGCTCGAACGGGATCGTGCGCATGGCGACGGGCTCGGGCTCGTCCCGGCACCCGAGCAGGAGGCTACCGGCGAGAAGCATCAGCAGGATCGAGCGGGTGGACATACTGAATCTTACTCGCTCCCCATCAGGTCGAACGCGTACACGCTGCGGTAGGTGACGACGTACAGCATGCCGTCCTGGATCTCCAGG
>JAAAOL010000318.1 GCA_009908885.1 Bacteroidota bacterium
TTCGACGCCCAACCGGCGAAAATGCCGCGTGTGGCGCTGTCCGATGGATCCCAGCCCGACGACGAGCAGATGGCGCATGGCGGTGCGACGAATCTCGCTCATGCGTCCCGGTCGAACACAGTGCTAATTTCGCCGCGCGCCCGCTGAAAGTCCTCGACGTGTCCGATGTCGAGCCAGTACTCCCGGATGGGATACACGGCGGCGTGATGGCCCTCGTCGACGAGCTGCTGAAAGAGGTCCGTCATGTCGAGGGGGGTATCCGGCTCCACGAACTGGAGCGCTTCCGGTTCGAGCACGTAGATGCCGCCATTGATGAGGTGGCGCTGCACGGGCTTCTCCTCCAGCCCGAGGATGCGGCAGCCGTCCGCCCGCACGACGCCGTAGGGCACCTGCATGTCGTACTCGCGCACGCACATGGTCGCCATCGCCTGTTGCTCGCTGTGGAAGCTGAGCAGGTGGCTAAAGGTGAGATTGGTGAGCAGGTCGCCGTTCATGATCAACAGGGGTTCCTCCGGGCGCTCGGGCAGCAGCGAGAGGGCCCCCGCCGTTCCCAGCTTCTCATCCTCGTGGAGGTACTGGATATCCACCCCCCAGCGCTCCCCCGCGCCGAAGTAGTCCTGGATCATCTCCGCCTTGTAGTGGATGGAGATGAAGAAGCGCACGAACCCCTGAGCGACGAAGGTTTCCAGGATCGTCTCCAGAAGCGGCTTGCTCCCTACCTCCAGAAGCGGCTTGGGGCGATTCTGGGTGAGCGGGCGCAGGCGCGTTCCGAGCCCGCCGGCCATCAGCACGACGGGCGTGGTGCGCTGAGCCGGCAGCACCAGGTCGTCCAGCGCCTTGAGCCCCACCACGCGCCCGTCGCCATCCACGAGGGGAATCTGGTAGAGGTGGCGACGCCGCATGAGCGCGAGGATCGCGTCGTCGTCATCCTCCTCGTGGGCAGTGATCGGCGACGGGTTCATCAGGTCCTCCACAGCTGCATCCAGCGAAACGCCTCTCAGCAGTCCGCGCCGCACGTCGCCGTCTGTCAGCACCCCGAGGAGACGTCGGTCGTCATCGACGATGAGAGAGATATGGACGCCGGCTGCGTCGATAGCGGCAATCGCCTCGCGCAGCGTCGCATCGACGGTTACGAGCGTACGTGTCCACTGCTGCATACCGTCTAGCTCCGTCCTGCGGTGGGAGGCTTCTGAATCAGATAGTCGCCGAGAATCAAGGCGTCGAGCCCGCAGCTGTAGAAGGTGCGGATCGCGTCGGTAGGCGTGCAGACGATGGGCTCGCCGTTGAGGTTGAACGAGGTATTGAGTACGACGGGCACGCCGGTGAGTGCCTCAAAGTGCTCGATGAGATCGTAGAAGAGGGCGTTTTCAGACCGCTGCACGGTCTGCACGCGCCCGGTGCCGTCTGCATGAACTACGGCGGGAATCTGGCTTTGCATAGCCGGACGCACCGGAACCACCTTCTCCATGAACGGAACGCGCTCGCCGCCGGACATCTCGAAGAAATCGAGCGCACGCTCGGCCAGGACAGCGGGCGCGAACGGACGGAATGCCTCCCGGTACTTGACCGCCCGGTTTACGGCATCTTTGACGGATGCATCCCTCGGGTCGGCCAGGATGGATCGGTTGCCCAGCGCTCGCTGCCCGAACTCCATCGCCCCCTGAAACCAGCCGAGTAGCTGTCCTTCGGCCAGGAGCTCAGCCGCCCTGCGCGGAGCATCCGGCAGGGACTCGTACGCCAGCCCGTACTGCTCCAGAGTCGCTTCCACTTCGTCGTCGAAGGACGGACCCCAGTAGTTGTGGAAATGAGAGGGACGCTGTGTTTGTGACGACGAGTGGTAGTGGTGGTATCCCCACAGCGCCGCCCCGACCGAGATGCCGCTGTCGTCGGGGCACGAGGAGATGAACGCCTCCTGAAAGGGGGTCTGCCGTGTGATCTTACCGTTGTAAAGCGAGTTCATCATGCAGCCGCCGCCCAGGACCACACGCGGCAATCCGGTACGGTCGTGCAGGGCCGTCAGGGCAGCAGTCATGGTCTCCTCGAAGACGCGCTGGAGCGCCTCGGCCAGGGCGTGATGCTCCGATCCAAGCGGCTCGTCTGGCTTCCGCGGCGGCATCCCGATGGCGTCCACGAAGTCAGGTGTGTAGAACCGACCACCATACACGTCCGGCTGATGATACCCGCACATCGTCAGGTCTAGCCGGAAGGTGCCGTCGGGGCGAATATCGACGAGGTCACGGAGCACCCGGTAGAACCGGTCGTCGGGATCGTCGGCGTAGGCAGCCAGGGCCATCACCTTCCACTCGTCGCTGTCAGGGCGAAAGCCGAGGTATTGCGTGACGAGCCCGTAGAACAGTCCCAGAGAGTGCGGATAGAGGACCTCGTTCAACGTCGTCAGCCCGTCGGCATTTCCCCGGGCGAACAGGGCCGTCTGTCGCTCGCCGCGCCCGTCGGCGGTGAAGACGGCTGCCTCGTCGTACGGGCTGAGATAGAACGCGTTGGCCGCGTGTGCCGTCTGGTGATCCACGTGGACGAGGGGCACTCCCAGATCGCCGAGGCGTTCCTCGACAGGTCCCGATGGAAACGAATCGGCGTGCTGAAAGAGATGGTTGGGCAGCGCGTAGAGGTATTCCGAGCGCCACCGGGCTGATCCCGAAAAGCGTGTGTGCAGCGCTTCGAGATGCGGCAACGGGTTCCACCCGGATACGACGAGGTCAAGGTCTTCCAGCTCCCCTCCCCCTTGCTGCAGGCAATAGTCGACGGCCTGGCGGGGAAAGCCTCTATACTTCTTGATGCGGTTCAAGCGCTCTTCCCTCGCCGCGGCGACGACCTTTCCGTCGCGGACGAGCGCGGCCGAGGCAATCCACAAGTCGTGAGCGATGCCGAGGACGGTCATGCGGGCGGCGGCACGCTCTTCGTTCCGATGAGCTGGATGAACCCGTCGCCGAAGAGCAACCGCGCCAACGGGCTCTCGTACCGGTAGTACAGCGGCGCCAGAAACCGCCGCACATTCCCAATCCCCCGCGGGTACCGGGTCAGCCGCTCCACCGCCTCGAACCCCAACACCCCGTACCAGCCTCGCACCTGGTCCTCCGTAAACGCAAACTCGTGGCAGGTGGGCGCCTGGAGGCGATCCTTGATCGTCAGCACCAGGTCCCGGTCGAAGAGGCTCCGAAAGAACGCCTCTTCCTCCGGACTGGTCGCCTCGTGCGCCCGACGCTCGGCCAGTAGCCATTCCACCCACCACTGCAACTGCTCCACGCTCAGCCCGTCGACGATCCGGCGAAACGAGGCGTCCTCCCGGTACCGCATCCGCAGCAGATTCACCCACGCATACACGATGCCACCGCCCACGCCCGTAATGCCCACGTAGAGGCGTCCTCCGGGGCGAGTCACGCGGGCCAGCTCGCGAAACCCCTGCTCGGGCGTCTCCACGTGATGGAGCACCCCCGAGCAGTGCACGAAGTCGAACCGGTCGGCCTCGAACGGCAGCGCCTCGACGTCACCCGCGACCAGCGTGAAGCGCCCTTCGAAGTCGGCCAGCACCTCGCGGGCCGTCGTCATCCACCGCTCGCCGACGTCGAGGGCGCAGACGTGCTCGGCGCCGGCCTGGAGCAGGGCGTAGGCGGCATTGGCGTTGGTGCCGCAGCCCGCGTCCAAGACGGTCTTGTCGCGGAAGTGGTTCTCCTCCACACCGAAGTACGACGGGCTCGTCAGCGACACGAACCGCTCGAAGATGGCGTCATCGTCGAGCTGTTCGCGGTGCAGCCCGTCGTAGACCGCCCGCGTCTCGTCTTTGAGTGAAGTCACTGCGTCGGGCCTCCGGCGAGATCGCTCCAGGAGAGCACCTCGTCCGCCTTCTTGTCCGTCCGGAGCTGACGCCCCAGCACTTGGTCGACCTGATCCGGCGGGACCCCCGTGCCGGGGCGCTTCGCGACGAGGTCATCTTCCGACAGCACACGTCCCGCCGCTAGCGGGCGGCGGGTGACGAGGCTGCGCCGCATCACGTTCCGCTTCGCCTGCTCCTCGTCGCTGAGGACACGCTCGGTATGCCCCAGCGCCTCGAATACCTCCCGCCCGTCCTCCACGATGGTTCGCATCTCAGATGGATCGGCCGAGATGGCGTGGTCCCAGCCCGGGAGGTCCTTGTCGAGCGTGAAGTGTTTCTCGATCACACAGGCGCCCAGCGCGATGGCCGCCAGCGGAAGGGCGGTCCCGAGCGAGTGATCGCTGAACCCCACGGGCACATCGAAGGCCGTGCGCAGCGTCTCCATGTTGCGCAGATGCACCTGCGGCGGCTCCACCGGGTAGAGCGAGACGCAGTGCAGCAGCACGAGATCCTGATTGCCTTCGTCCCGTATCGCACGTACGGCCTGCTCGACCTCCCCCAGCGTAGCCATGCCCGTCGAGACGATCATCGGGCGGCCCTTCCGGGCGACGTACCGCAGCAGCCGGAGGTTGTTGACGTCCATCGACGCGATCTTGAAGAACGGCACGTCGAGTTGCTCCAGCAGGTCGGCCTCTCCGGGCGAAAATGGGGTCGAGGCGAACGTGATGCCACGCTCGCGGCAGTGGGCGGCGGCCTGCCGGTGCTGCTCCGGAGTGAAGAGGTAGGCCTCCATCTCCTCACGCAGCGTATCGCTGTTTCGATACGCCGTCTCCGAGACCATCGAGGTCATCGTCCACGACTGAAACTTGACGCAATCCGCCCCGGCCTCGGCTGCAGCATCGATGAGCCGGCGACACAGGTCCATGTCGCCGTTGTGGTTCGAGCCGATCTCTGCGATGACGTAGGGCGGGTGGCCCGACCCCACCGTCCTTGTTCCAAACGTAACCGTGTTCATGCTTGCACTTCGCGTTGCGTCGTCCAGAGATCGGAGAGCCGGGGGTGCGCCACGTCGATCCACCAGACGGGCGCGAGGTCGAGGGTGTTGAGGCGGCGCACATAGATGCGCAACTTCCCGGGGTGGGCAACCACGCGCTCGCAGAAGCGCTCCACCGAGTCCGCGACGCGCTCGACGGTGCGCCACCGTTCATGGATCGCACCTGGAAAGGAATCGGCACGCACCAGCCGGAAGTGTGCCCGGGCCCGGCGGGCGTCCCGGCGCACCTGCTCGATGCTGAACGGCGGTCGATTTCCCATCGTGCCCGCCGCGTGCTGCCGGTAGTCCATCCGGGGCGTCCGGTCGAACGAGAGTCGCGCGCCCCGAACCCATGCCCGCGTCGCCAACAGCCAGTCGAGGTGCACGGTGCGAACAGGCACGGGCAGGCAGGCGCGGAGTAGCTCGGACCGATAGGCCGAACTGGAAAAGCCGAACACGTTGTGCTGCGGCAGGACGTCGCCGCTCCCCATTCCCGCGGGCAGGTTGATCTCCGCACCGAGGGGAGTTCCCTGCTCATCGACCAGCCGCTGGGCACAGCCAGCCAGGTCGCTCTGTCGTAGCGCCCGGCGGGCGGCGGCTATGCGGCTCGGATGCAGCACGTCGTCGCAGTCGACCAGGACGACCGCCTCGTACCGGTCGATAATCTGCAAGAGGGCACGCTGGCGCACCTGCGTCGGGGTGTCGCCAGGCGCCCCAGCCACCCACTCAGCATGTATCGGTTCGCCGACGGCCGCTGCTACGTCCGCGGGCGTCAGGGCATCCAGCCCTATCCACACGTCGAACTGCGCATCCGTCTGCGCTCGCACCGAACGGTGCCAGTCCGGCAGATACGCCTCGGCGCCCGGATACGCCGTGGTGTAGAGAGCCAGCCGCATCGCCTCGTCCGCCGTCGTCAAGTGACGAGGAATGCGCTGCTGGGAATGTTGATGAGGCGCTGCTCGAGCTGCTCGGCGACAGTTAAATCCATGACGGGCATCTCGCGATACATCGGCAGCTTGTTCATCAGCGTCCAGGCAGGGCGTGTCATGAGTCCCGCCTCGTTGGTCTGCTCCAGCAGGTCATCGCGCCGATGCGCGTGCCGTTCGTCCAGCAGTAGGGCGTTCAGCCAGTAATTGCTCCGGGCGAAGTCGGGCTCGCGCACGAAGGTAACGCCCTCCACGTCCGCAAACGCCTGCGCGTACTTCTCGGCGAGTACGCGCTTGCGCTCCAGCATCACCGGCAACCGCTCCAGCTGTGCACACCCGAGGGCGGCGTTCAGGTTGGGGAGACGGTAGTTGAAGCCGACGTGGTCATGGACGTATGCCCATCGATGCGCCACCTTGGCCGTCGTCGTCAGGTGCTTGGCCCGTTCGGCGATGCGGACGTCATTGGTCAAGAGGGCGCCACCGCCACCCGTCGTGATCGTCTTATTGCCGTTGAAGCTGAGCACGGCGGCGCGCGCCCGGGTGCCCACGTGCCGCCCCCGGTAGCAAGACCCCAGCCCTTCGGCAGCGTCCTCGACGAGCGCAAGGCCGTACGCCTCACACACCTCCACGAGCGCATCCAGGTCGACGGGGTGACCGAACGTGTGGACGGGCAGTACGGCTCGCAGGCGCCGCCCGGTGCGCCGGTTTATCCATCCGCCCTCTGACCGAACCGCGATGTCGCCCAGGTAGTCCTTCAGCTTCGCCGGATCCATCCCGAGCGTCCGGACTTCGCTGTCCACGAAATGTGGCACCGCCCTG
>JAAAOL010000004.1 GCA_009908885.1 Bacteroidota bacterium
GAAGACGGTATTAATTGTCGCCGCCGCCTTCGCTACTTCCGCCGCTCGTTCCGCCGCGCTCCTCGACGTTCTCGTTGTATCTACTCTGCGGATACTCCGTCTCCGGCATGTCCTCTCGCAGCCCCTTCAGGGTTTCGCGCGTGTTCTCACGGCTCTTCCGCAGCAGATTGCGTTCGAACGGACGGTTGGCGCGAACCCGCAGCGGATCGATGAGCTTGGCCTGGAGCAAGATGAGCAACTCCCGCTGAAAGATGGTCTTCTGGGTGATGCCCGTCAGGTAGCGGATGCCGAAGAACCACGGCGGGAGGTCCTTCAGGATCGGGATGCCGCGCCGGCTGGTCGTTTCCTCCGTCGTGTAGAGCCCGCCGATGATGGTCTGCTCGCCGTTGAGCAGGAGCACCTTGGTCTCTGCCGTGCTACGATCCACGATGGGCCCGGCGGCAGATACCTGACCGCTCGAATTGTCTACGCGAACGTCCATATGGATGAAGTCGACCATCGGTGCGCCGGACGAGTCGGCCACCGGCTGGCGAATGACCGTCGGGGTCACCTCGATGATGATGCCGGTCTGCACGAACTGCGTGATCGTGTTGCCCGCGAAGTCACGCGTCACATACGGCAGGTCGGTGCCGATCTGGATGCGGCCCTCTTCGCCGCTCTGGACGGTCACGCTCGGCTGCGCCACCGTTTCGCCGAGGCCTTCGCGCTCCAGCAGACGGAAGAGCTGCGTCAGCGTGGAGACGTCGTAGATCTCTGGAGACAGGATGTTGACGTTTTCGAGGGCGTCCGAAAGCCCCTCAGCGTCCACGAAGAAGCGCGGCACCAGGCTCTGCTGGCCGCCCTGACCGCCCTGGCCGCCCTGGCCCGTGCCGCCGGTGCCCGTGCCGCCAGTGCCCGTGCCGCCGGTGCCCGTGCCACCGGTGCCACCCCCGACGCCACCACCGCCGCCTGCCGCCGTCTGGCCGCCGAAGAAGACGTTCCAGTCGATGCCCACGTCGCGGCTCTTCGTCAGGTTGACCGAGAAGAGCACCGCGTTGATGTGCACCTCGCGCGTCATGATGTCGGCGGGGAGATCGAGCGGTTCTTCCTCCGCCTCTTGCATGCCCGCCATGCCCGTTTCCTCTTCGGGCGCCTCCTCGACGATGAAGAAGCGGTCCGTCTCGCGATACGTCAGGCCGTTGTATTCCAGGACCAGCTCAAACGCATCGAAGTACTGCGCCCCGGCCACCGTGATGCCGATGGGCATACTGCGCGACTCCGGATCGATGACCTGTTTGCCCGTCACCCGCTGGAAGATGGGATTCAGGAACTCGACGAACTGGTCGAAGGGCGTCTCCGGCCGGAACGAGACGAGCTGATCCGGCGGGATGTACGAGCGGATCTGCCGCTCCGGAGGCCGGTCCTGGGCCTGGACGGTGAGCCCAGCCGGATAGAGCCAGACGCTTAAAATACCGAGGAGAAAGAGACAGCGTAGCACAGTTCGTAGCAGGTGGCTCATAAGGGTACAGAGGGTTCGTGACGCGCCGGTCGCCCGCCATCCGGGGAGGACAGGCACAGGCGTGGGCTGTGTTCGCGGTGTCAGTGGGTGTCGATGGGAGTGGCGGCCTACGGGGAGGGCCGCGAACGAGTGCGAGGGTCAGGGCATGTTGCGAGGAGCACGGTTGATCGTGCCGACCTGCTCTTGCTGCCGAGCGCCGGTCTGCAACTCTAGCTCGACCTGGTCGATGATGCCGCCCTTGTTGAGCCGAGCGCGGACGATGCCTTCCGCCGGGTTGACTTCCGTCAGCTGGCCCAGGTACACGTCCTCGCCTTCGGCTACCGCACGAATCTCACCGCCCTCGTTGAAGTAGGCTTCGTCTCCGACGATGGACACGAGCTGGGCGTTTTCCACCTCGAGCAATCCGTGCGTGTTGGGCGGAATGTTGTCCATGATGAGCGGGAAGAACGGGTTGATGTCCGGCCGTTCATCGGGCAGAACATTCTTCGGCACCGGCAGCTCATCCGTGCTGGCCTGGGTGACCGGCAGCGCGTCTTCGCCCGTCAGGGGCGGCTGCTCCGGCGCGCTCATGCCCTCAGTACCGCCGAAATACGCGGTGACGTCCATCGTGAAGGAGACCATGACCTTCATCTGCTCCCGCCCGGTATCCTTGTCCTCCGTAATGAGGTCGATGTGGCTGAGGTCGAGGTTGCTGACCCGGTAGAAATAGCGGTTGTTTTCGAACTCCCAGATGACGCGGTAGAGTTCGGAGAAGTAGCCCCGTCCTTCGACGGCGAACTGATGGGCGCTGTAGTCGGCGGAGCCCTGCACGCCCTGATACTGGACGTCGAAGTTCTCGAAGCCGGACTTCGTGAGCTCGTTGAAATACCCGACGACGCTGGGACTGGAGAGGGAGTCGGGGATGATCTTGTACCGCGCCCGCCAGCGCTGGACGGCATCGTCGGCCAACTCCTGGGACGCCTCGTGCTCCGAGACGAGCGAGGCGAGTTCGGTCTGCTTCAACCGTTCCACCTTCTCGGCCTTCTCGACGCGTTCGAGTTCTTCGGGCTGCTTCATCATCGTGACGTAGACGCCCACGGCGATGACCGCCACCCAGATGAAGGCGATCACGATAATGTTATATAAGACCTTGCTGGACATGCTGGGCTGGGATCGCGTTGGGATTTACGGGGACTGATTGCCGAGCGAGGCCGGCGTGACGGGCAAGCTGTCGGTGCGCGCCGTGTCGGACGCGACGGCCTGCTGGCGGAGGAACTGCGCGGCCTCCGGCAGGGCATTTTCGAGCGGCACGTCCATCTCGAAGGAATAGACGGGCCACTCGCGGATTTCAGAAAACGTCAGCGAGGAGATGTTGGCATCCAGTCGCTCGGCCAGCTCGACGACGCGCTGTCGCTCCATCGAGTTGCCGACGAGCTGCACGCTGTTGCCTCGCGGATTCCACGACTCGATCCAGATGCCCGACACCTTGTTGACCTGCCGGGAGGTCTTCTCCAGCGCTCGGCTCCACATGTCGCTGCCGCGCAGCAGGCCTTCCAGCACGTCGAGCGCGTTCATGTACTGTTCGTGGAGCCCCTGCAGACTGTCGATGCGCTGCTGGAGCGTATTGGCATCCGTGATATGGGCCGGGACCGAGCCCGACTGGGCCTGCATCTGCTGGATGTTGCGCCGGTGCTCGGCGATTTCGCTCTCCATCTTAAAGAACCGCGCCACGAAGAAGAGCACCGTGCAGAAGAGGACGATGTAGAGGGCGATGACGTGCCACGAGACCGGCAGGTTGAGCTTGCGCCGCAGCAGCTTCTTCGGCAGCAGGTTGACGTCCTCGAAGACGCCCTGGTAGCGCGGGTCGTCCACCAGGCGCAGCCCCACGCCGACCGCCGGGACCGTCATGCCGCTGGGGACCTCTTGCACCTCCTCACTCACGACCTGCGGCACGTAGCCGCGCAGCGACTCCACCCGGGCGTCCGGGAAGAACATCTCGAAGCTGTCGATCAGGTCGTCCTCGCGCTCCTCACTGAGCAGTAGGACGTGGTCTACGTCGCCGATGCCGTATTCGTCCTGCAACAGCAGAATACGGCTGCAAATAGTCTCGGGGGCTTCGTAGGCTGTGAGCGAGCGGAGGTTCTCGCTCTGCTGGAGGACGTTCCCTTCGATAAACAGGGCCAGCGTGTCTTCGCTACCGGCCCGGACGATGAGCGTGCTCTGGGCCTCCGCCCCTCCCGGGCTGTCCGAGAGGTTGATCGCCGCGCGACCGAGGCCGAGGTAGAGCGGCACTTCGCTGTCGAGCAGCCGGATCGACGGCATCCGTCGCCCTTCCTGCTCCCGCATCTGGCGGACGGTCTCCGCCACCGGATCGTCCACCCGGGGGAAGACCGCGAGGTAACGCTGCATGCCCTCCTCGGTGGGCGTCATCGGGAGGAAGGCCACGCACTCGTCCTTGACCGGCCCCTTGTGATGGCCCTTGAGCAGCTCCAGCAGCTGGCTGCGGCTCGTGGAGCCGGTATCGGCGTCCTTGTCTTTCCCGAGCCGAGACACCCGGCTGAACGCACTGTCATCGCGGGGCTTGCTTTTGCCCGTGTCCTGGGGAAGCAAAATCTCCTGCTGATTCACTTCCGCCGCGCTGAGGCTGAAGGCCAGCGACGGATTCGGATACCCGGCATCGCGGCACTCGGCCAGAATATCGCCCAGTTCGAGGACGAACGTCGACGGCCCTTCCTGCCCGCCAGGACCACTGCCCTCGCCGCCTACGTCCAGCGCGCCGAACTCGGAGCCGAGGAACATATTTTCCTCGCCGCCCCCCGTGTCGTCGCCGATCTGGAGCGTGAAGTCACTGCTGGTTTCACTTTCCTGGACGTCGGGCAGGCCGGACCCTCCACTGCCGAGCCGAGAGGTGCGTTGCCGAGAAAACCGGCGAACGACCCGAAGTCCATCCGCGTCGCTTTCGAGCAACACCGCATGCACGGCGCGGCTCGTTACCATCACCCCTAAGACGTGGTGATCTGCCCTGCGCTTTGCCATAACCAAACTCCCTGGTGAGTGTGCCGTCAGTATCGGGACTGCCGGGCGTAACTTAAGGAAGAATGGTGTTCCTTAAAACTCCCCTGAATGAAGCCTCCTTTCGGACGATCGCCCCCACCGTCGTCGCTCCGGGCGTCGCGCGCCGCAGCCTCACCGCATGAGCGACTGCAGGCGCCGCTTGTTGTTGGCGAAGTCCATGGCCGAGTTCGGGGTGACGAGGCGCTGCCGCACGAGGCGGTACAGATCCTGCTCCAGGGTGGTCATGCCCATCTTGCCGCCCTCCCACATCATCTGGTAGATCTCGTTGGCGTTGTTGTTCTTGATCGCCGCGCGCGAAGACGACGTCATCCACATGACTTCCTTCGCCAGGATCCGCCCGCCGCCGATCTTGGGCAGCAGCTTCTGCGAGACGACGCAGCGGAGCACGTCCGCCAGGCGATTGCGGATACGCTCCTGCTCGTCCGTGGGATACTCGGCGATGATCCGCTCGATGGTTTCGATGGCGGAGATGGTATGGAGCGTGGAGAAGACCTTGTGGCCCGAGTCGGTGATCTCCAGGGCCGCCGAGATGGTCTCCGGATCGCGCATCTCCCCGCAGACGATGATGTCGGGGTCCTGACGCAGGCACTGCACCATGCCTTCTTTGAAGGTGCGGACGTCCTTGCCCACCTCGCGGTGCCGCACGATGCACCGCTTGGGGTCGTGCATGAACTCGATCGGCTTGGCGATGACGACGACGTGCGCCGGGACGTCTTCGTTGTTGGCGTCGACGATGGCGTCGAGCGTCGTACTCTTTCCGGAGCCCGTCACGCCCGTGATGAGCGTAAGGCCGTCGCGGACGTGCCGGAACATGAACCCCTTTTCGATGGACGGGTGGAAGTCGAGGCTGCTCAGCGCGAAGACCTCGTCCGTGATCGCGCGCATGTTGAGCGCGAGGTGACCGTTGTCGAAGTAGCACGTCGCCCGGAAGCGCCGCCGCCGCCCGTCCCGCCCTTCGACGGGCAACTGGTAGGAGAAGTCGAGCGAGTACTCCTCGAACAGCACCTGCATCTGCCGCTCCTGCAACAGGTTCAGGAACAGCATGTCGAGTTCATCCTCGGTGTACTGGCCCAGTTCTTCGTACCGCCGCTTGTCGCCATCGACGCGGTACCAGAAGTATCCGTCGCACCCCATGCCGCCGGCGTCCATGTCACTGGCACCCAGGTCCACCGTGCGTTTGGTGAAGATGCGCATGTGTTCCCGAAGCGACGCCCGGTCCTTCTCCAGCAACGCGTTCACCTGATCGGCCAGGAAGCGCACCCGGTCCTCGCCCTGAAGCGTGTCCGGGGCGGAGTCGATCACGGTCTCGACGATCGACGGCAGCGGCGGAACGATGGGCGCCCGCACGCGCGGCTGCGGCTTACGCTCCTCGGAGTCCTCTTTCTTGGACGACGGGCGCATCTGCTGCGCCAGAATTTCGGCAAGCGCTGGATTTTTCACGGTTCCAGTAATGACAAGTGAGCGGTTGACGAACGCGGCGTCCCCGTCAGCACGCCAGCGTGAGGAAGGGTTTATTGATTAGACCGTGTCGGGCTATTCGGCGCACCGCCCGGTGCCTGCTGGAAGGCTGGATTCAGCAGGCGAAACGATGAACCGACGCATCGAGGCGTAGAAGCGTATCGGCTCCCGCTTCCCCCGTCGCAACAACGTCGTATAACGGAACGGTACCATAAAATATCGGGGGTAGCACCCTCGGGTGCAACGATACGACCATCTGCGCGGCGACCCCCATTGCGTCGGGCGATATACGGGTTCAGGTTGGTGATGTCGGGATTTCTGATGGCACACGCCGTGATTCCCCGACAGGATGTCGGGACAAGCTGTGTGGCGTGACGTGCACGAGCAGGCGCTGGGGCAGACCCCTCTGGCGTACGCATCACGCACCGCTTCTTAGCTAGCTGCGCGGACTTCGCCACCCGAGAACGGTATTAGTCGTCAGTGGAGATGACGCGCATCATCTCCCGCACCGACGACTCGCCCGCCTTCACCACCGTCCGCGCCGAATCCTGCAACGTCAACATCCCCTCCTC
>JAAAOL010000366.1 GCA_009908885.1 Bacteroidota bacterium
GTCGAGCGCGGGCTTGAAGATCTCGACCTGCTGCCGCGCGATCCGGGCGCGCCGCAGCCGCCGGATCAGCTCTTCCGTCTTGCCGCTGAACATGGACCCGCAGATCACTTCGATCCAGCCAACGGGCGCCGATTGGCGGTAAATATGAGGCTCCATGGCGGACATGCGCGGCGAGGGGCTGGTCGAGAAAAAAGCGCGTGGGATTGGGGAAAATAGGCAATCGCAGGCCGAGGCGCACGGCGGCCGCGTGGCTTCAGGTCGGCAGGTTTCAGGTCGGCAGGTCGTCGCCGCGCCGTGCGGTCCGTCTCTTATACGGATTCAGCGTGTTGATGTCCGGATCCTGGTATCGCCTGTCGTGGTGCGTGGTGGGCACGGCCCATCGCTCCATCAGTGCTTTTTCACGCAACACGAAACACGCAACACGAAACACGCAACACGAAACACGCAACACGAAGCTATACGGACCTCGCCAAGCGAAAACGGTTTTAGATGGCGCCTGTCGCCGGAGCGGCGACCCAGCCGGTCGCGCCGTTGGAGAGGCGCACGCGCAGCCAGTCGTCCTGCGCAGCGAGCACGTCGAGGACGGTGCCCTCGTAGAGCATTCGGGCCGAGGCGGCGCCGTCGTCGGCAGCCTCCCGCAGTGGGATCGCCTCGGCGAGGACCACGACGCGGCGGTCCAGCCGGGGCTCCAGCGACGCCGCGAAGGCCGCCGCCAGCAGCAGGCCGCCGACGAGCAGGGCCACCGCCATCGTGCGGCGGTGCCAGGGCGCGCGCGTGCCCGTCCAGATGCGGTGCGCCGCCAGCGCTAGACCGACGCCGCAGCCCAGCAATCCGGCCGCGAAGAAGCCCCACGCCCCGAGGCGAGCGGCAAGGCGATGCCACCACGTCGCCCAGGGGGAGGTCGGGAGGCGGGGCACGGCGTCCGTCACGCGGGAGCGGGCGATGGCCAGGTTGTGCTCCAGGCGCCGGTCCGTCGGCAGCAGCAGGCGGGCCTTCTCGTAGTAGCGGACGGCCTGCCCGAGCGAGTCGAGCCGGAAGTAGGCGTTGCCCATGTTGTGATACAGCGCGCCGCTGGCGTAGCCGCTGTCCAGCGCCTGCCGGTAACGCGCCAGCGCGGCGTCGTAGGCGCCCGCCTCGTACCGTACGTTGCCCGCCTCGAACGCCGTGCGCGCCGCATCCGGCTGGGCGTGCGCGGACGGGACCAGCACGGCCAGGCCCATCCACAGCATCGTATGGACGATCCAGCGCCGCATCATGCCGCCTCCTCGTCCGGCTGCAGGGCGTCGTCGACGGCGATGATGAGGTCCTGGGCCTGATCGAGGGCGTCGGCCATCTGGGCCTGCGTGGCACGCGACGGCGAGAAGCGGACGCGGTCGCACGTGTCCAGGAAGGTGCGGAGGGCGGCCCGCGTGTCCGCGCCGATGGTGTGTGCCGCCAGGTGGGCATCCAACTGGTCGCGCGTGAGGCCGCGCTCGGCGAGGTCGAGGCGGTTGCCGATGAAGCCGAGGACGGCGCGCTCGACCTCTTCGAAGAAGGCTTCGGGACGCCCGTCCGCCCGTAGCGCGTCGGCCTGCTGGAGGTGTTTCTGCGCCAGCGGATGGGCCTGGCGGCGGCGGGCCAGCGCCGGGTTGCGGGCCAGGTGCGTCCGGTGCTGGCGGTACGCGTAGGTCGCGCCGAGCAGCAGCAGCGGCAGGGCGAGGGCGAGGTACGTCCAGGCGCTCCGGTGCAGCGGCGTGCGATCCAGCGGGCGCCACGTCGCCGCCTCCATCAGCCCGGCGATGTCGTCCACGGGCAGCCCCTCACCGGTGGTGGCGATGGTGACGGCCTCGGCGGTGCCGGTGACGCGGACGGTCATCGGCCCGGACGTGGTGGTGTGGTAGCGCTCCGTGCGCGGATCGAACAGAGCGAAGGCGAGCGCCGGGAGGTCGAACGTACCGTTCGAGCGGGGCACGAGCGTGTAGGTGAACGTCTTGGTCCCCCGGACGCGCCCGCTGGTGCTGTCGAGCGCCGTCGTCACGCGCGGGCCGTACGTCTCGAAGACCGTCGGCACGTCGAAGGCCGGCGGCTCCAGCATGGCCAGGTTGCCCATCCCACGCACCCGCATCACGACGTCCACCCCCTCGCCCACCGGGACGGTCGTCCGGCTGAGGCGCGTGTCCACGTCGAACCGCCCGACGGCGCCCGTGAAGGCCTCCGGCGCCCCGGACGGCAGGGGCCGGGCCTCCACCGTCACCGACGGCGAGGCGAGCTCGACCGTCTCGAACGGATGCTGCATCGAGAAGAGGCGTCCGAAGGGGTCGTTCGTCGTCTGCATGGCCAGCACCTCCGTCTCCACGCGCAGCGGGTCGATGCGCAGCTCGCCGCTGCGGGCGGGAAAGACGGCCACGCGCTTGAGCACGATGGTGTTGTAGCGCAATCCGTCGCTCACGATGGCGCGGGGGATCGGGCGGCCCTCCACGGGCAGGTCCTCACGCCAGAAGCCCTCGGCGTCCCACGAGCTGGCCAGGCGGCTCTCGCGCGGGCGGATGAACGGGCGGAAGAGCAGCTGGTATTCGATGGTGACCTGCTCGTTCTGGAAGGCCGACCGCTGGCTCGGCAGGGCGCGGATGAAGATGTCTTCTGCGCCGATGCGGCTCTCGGGTTCCTCCTCGGCGGCGTCCTCGGGCGGAGACGGCGAGGGGCGTCGTCCGTAGGGCGCCGTGCCGGGCGGGCCGCGCTGGGTCCGCTGCGACTGCGGGACGACCTCGACGGTAATTTCTTCGGTCCGGTGGAAGCGCTCCTGCACCGTGATCCCCACCGGCTTGATGCGCGCCGTGCCGACGCGGAGGGGCCGGTACGTCCACTGAAAGGCGACGCTCTGCCGCTGCACGCCGTTGATGAACGAGAGGTTGCTCTGCGTGCTGGGCACCGGCTGGAGCAGCGCGAGCCCTTCCGTCTCGGGCGGGCTGGGCGCCTCGACGTCGGAGAAGGCCGCCCCTTCGATCTCCAGCGTGTAGGTCACGCGCTCCTGGGCGCCGACCGTCGTGGCGCTGACGTAGGCCTGGACGGTCACGTCCTGCCCCGGGCTGCGCTCCGGCACCAGGGCGAGGACGACCCCGAACAGCAGAGCCCACAGGAAGGAGCGGCGGCGGCACATGGCGTACGTCACGGTCCGGATACTACGGGGTTACGAGCACAGATGGGCGAGATCTAAATAGGCGATGAAAGCGGTCGACAGAGACGCCTTGGGTATCTGATTTGCGCATCCGTGACGAGCATTGGCTTTGCGTATCCCGACATCACCAGGCGTAATCCGTATTACCAGTCTTTCTCGACGCGGCGGGGGCGCACCTTGGCCTTCTGCACCTCGCGCAGCAGCTTCTCCTCTTCGACCTGGAGGGCCTGGAGGATGCGTTGCGCCTGCTGGCGGCTGAGCTGCTCGCCGCGCTGAGGCTCTTGCTGCCGTTCTCCCTGGCCGGGCTCCTGCTGCTCGCCCGGCTGCTCGTCCTGGGCGTCCGACGGCTGTTCCTGCTCGCCCTGCTCACCGTCTTGCTGCTGCTCGTCGTTGGGTTGCTGCCCCTCCTGCTGATCCTGCTGCTGTTGCTCCTGGCCCTCGTCCTGCTGTTGGTCCTGGCCGGAGCCCTGCTGCTGTTGCTGCTGACGCTGCTGCCGCTTCAGGAATTCGTAGTTGAACTTGGCATCCGCGTTGGTCGGATCGGTGAGGAGCGCCTCGCGGTAGGCGGCCAGCGCGAACTCGACGTCGCCCAGGGCGGCGGCGTTGTTGCCGGTGTTGTAGGCAGCGCGGACGCGGCCTTCGTCGGTGGTGGCAGCCAGCGCGGCCTGCGTGAAGGCGATCTGGGCCTGGTCGTATTCTTCGAGCTGATGCAGCGCGGCGCCGAGGTTGTTCAGCAGCCCGGCCGGGACGCCCCCCTTCACCTGCTGGTCGTAGTAGGCCAGGCCCGCCCGGTACTGCTCGGCGGCCTGCTCGTACTGCTCCATCTCGTAGAGGCCGTTGCCCTTACGCCCCTCCCGCGCCCCGTCGCCCGGAAGCGAGATCAGCAGAATGGCAAGCAGGAGCCAGCGGAGCATTATAGATAGCGAAAGGTGAATCGAAGCAGCGATGCGGCGAGGAGGCGGAAAGCGGCGGAGCCGTACGCGCCCCGCGCCGATGCCCATGGCCGTTGTAAACGTATCGTCCCCTCAGAGATCCCGGTTTAGCGGGCGGCGTCTTCGTCCGACGCGGTGCGGCGCACCGTCCGGCGGCGGTCGCTCACCAGCCGCTCCACCAGCAGGAGCAGCAGCGCGGCGGCCAGCGGCCACTGGTATTTGGCATCGTACTCCTCGAACTGCTCCGCGCCGAAGGTGGTCTTGTCCAGTCGTTCGAGCGAGGCGACGAGCCCGGGCAGCGAGCTAGACGTCCGCGCGATGCGGAAGTAGGCCCCGTCCTGCGCGAGGCGCTGCAGCGCGTCCTCTTCCAGCCGCGTACGCACCTCGTTGCCCGCCCGGTCTTTCTTGTAGACAGTCTGCCCGCCCGTGCGCCGCACCGGGATGCGCACGCCCTGCGGCTCCCCGACGCCCGCCGTGTAGAGCACTACGTTGGCCGCCCGCGCCTGCTCGACTACCTCGTCGATGCCCTCGGCATGGTTCTCGCCGTCGGAGAGGATGAGCAGCGCCCGCGACCGGCCCTCGTCGTCGCCATCGCCCTCCGGCACGTCGAAGGCGTCGAGGGCCGTCGTCAGCGCCGCGCCGAAGTCGGTGCCCGGCGTAGGCAGCAGCGACGGGTCGGCCACGTCCAGGAAGAGGCGGACGGCGCCGTAGTCGATCGTCAGTGGGCATTGCACGAAGGCGTCGCCCGCGAAGATGACGAGGCCGACGCGGTCGCCGCGCAGGTCGTCCAGCAGCTTCTTGATTTCGTTCTTGGCCCGCTCCAGCCGGTTGGGGGCCACGTCCTCGGCCAGCATCGAGGTGGACACGTCGAGCGCGATGATGAGGTCGACCCCCTCCCGCTCGACCTCCTGCACGCGCGTGCCGCACTGCGGGCCGGCCAGGGTGAGACCCAGCAGCAGCGTGCCCAGCACCACGAACGAGGCCTTCCACCGCCGCCGCCGCGCGCTGATCCCTGCCGTCAGCCGCCGCACCAGCGCCGCCTCGCCGAAGCGCGCCGCTGCCTTGCGCCGCTGCCAGGCCGCCCACCCATAGCACAGCGCCACCAGCGGCACGACCGCCAGGATCCACAGCGCATCAGGATGCAACCAGGCCATGTCGATTTTCGATTGGGGATTGGGGATTTACGATTGACGAGGTTCGGTTGACGAGGGTCGACCCAGAAGCCCCAACAATCGACCGTCGAACATCAAACATCGCACGTCGATCAGGGGAAGCGGCGGAGGCGGGTGGTGGAGAGCAGCACTTCGAGCAGGACGAGGCCGAAGGCGGGCCAGAGGAAGAACGGGTAGCGCTCGGCATAGTCCGTGTAGGTGCGCGTCTCCACCTTGGTCTTTTCCAGCTCGCCGATCTCGTTGTAGATGTTGCGCAGCGCCTGCTTGTCGGTGGCCCGGAAGTAGCGCCCATCGGTCGTCTGGGCGACGGTCTGCAGCATCTCCTCGTCGATCTCGACCGGCACCATCTGGCGCTGCCGTCCGCCGAAGGGCAGATCGCGGACGAAGGGCGCCTCACCGTAGGTGCCCACGCCGATGGCATAGACGCGCACGCCGAGGGCGGCGGCCACCTCGGAGGCGGTGACGGGGTCCACCTCGCCCCGGTTGTTCTGCCCGTCGGTGAGCAGGATGATGACCTTGCTCTCGGCCTCGGTCTCCTTCAGGCGGTTGACGGCGGTGGCCAGCGCCGTACCGATGGCGGTGCCGTCCTCGATGACGCCCACCTCCACCTCGTCCAGCATGCGTTGCAGAAAGTCGTAGTCGAGCGTCAGGGGCGCCTGCGTGAAGGCCTTGGCGGCGAAGACGATCAGGCCGACGCGGTCGGAGACGCGGCTGCGGATGAACTCGCCCGCCACGTCGCGCGCGGCCTCGAAGCGGTTGGGCGTGAAGTCCTGTGCCCGCATCGACGTGGAGGTGTCGAGCACCATCATGATGTCGACGCCCTCGGCATAGCGCTCGCGGATCACGTTGCGCTCCTGCGGGCGGGCCAGCGCCAGGATGCCGAGGATCAGCGCCCCCATCCGCAGCAGCGCGGGCAGGCTTCCCAGGTACGTCCAGAACGTGCGCGGCGTGGCGCGGACGGCAGCGGCGTTGCTGTACGGCAGTCCGGTGCGCCCACGGGCCCGGCGCCACTCCCAGACGCCCAGCGCGGGCACCAGGAGCAGCAAGAGCAGCCAGTATGGTTGGGCGAAGACCACTGTTCGGGTTGGGGGTTTTGGGTTGGGGGTTACTGGTTGGTCGTTACTGGTTGCGGGGTGCGGGTTGTGGGTTGGACGGTCGGCTCGCCAGTTGTCGTCCTTCCTTCTTCCCTATTCCCCCTTCCCTTGCTTCACGGCGTCGATCAGGCGCGGCAGCACCTCGCCGCTCTTGCCCAGCACCACCTCGTCCACGACGCTGGCGATGGCGCTGCGCTCGATGTTGACCTCGGCGACGTAGGCGCCGCAC
>JAAAOL010000194.1 GCA_009908885.1 Bacteroidota bacterium
GTTCCGCCCGAGCCGCTGCGCCTCCAGACGCTCTACGAACGCCTCGTCGCGCTCTATCCGCAGTCCCCCCAGGCCGAGCGGGCCCGCCTCGTCATCGACGCATTGAAGGAGCGCAAGCAGGCCGCCGAGGCCGACAGCATCGCCGCGACGGACACTACCGCCGCACCGCCCGACACCACGGCCCTCGCCGCGACCGATCCGGCGACCGCCGACACGACCGCTGCGGGCGCGTCCGACCCACCGTCGGCGGAAGCGCGCGTCGTCAAAGAAGCCATCGGCGAGGAACGGCAGGAGCGTCGGGCCGACGACGAAACACCTTCGGCCACCCCGGACACGACCGCCGTCGACACCTCGCGGGTCGATACGACCCAGGCACCCGCCGCCCGGTTGCGCGACCGCCTCGCCCAGGAGCGGGAGGCGGAGCGAGAGCCCGTGCCCCAGGCCCAACCCGGCGACACCACTGCTACAGACGCGGCAGGATCGTGGATGCTGCTGGTCGCGACGACGCAGCAGCGCGACGAGGCCGATACGCTGGCCGCCGAGCTGCGCACCCAGCTCAGCGAGCGCGGCGTGCCGGTGCGCGTCATCGCGGTTGCGGAGGACGATGCGCCCGCCTTCAAGGTGGGGGTGGGCAACTATCCCTCCCAGAAGGCCGCCGAAGCCGTCCGGGGCTTGCTGAGCGACGTGCTCCCCGAAGAGGCCGAGCCGTACCCGATGCCCGCCGAGCAGCCGTAAGGACACGTACGCGGCCTCAGCCCCCACAACTTCCGCGCTGCTGCGCCGTACCAACCCGTCGCCGAGGCTGTCCGCCGCCGCTCCCGGTGTGCTGCGAAGGGGGTGGGCACCTCCCCGCCGCTTACTCGTTCAAGATAACGTGCATACGGACCACGCTTCCCGTACCGCGACGCCACGACGGGCGTTGCAGTGAAAGAGGCAGCGATTATCGTCCGAAGGCGCCGTCGCGCTCCATGTCTGTTCCCACAGACGCTGCGGACCGGACGCCACCCTCGGGCCCATCGCAGGCGGACCGCTCTCCGAGCCCAGCCGCCGTGAGCGCGACCCCACCCCACGGGCGTGCCGGTCCGCCTTCCTGTATCAACAGTGTAAATTCATGGCGCAAGACGAGCGCAAGGACATAAAACTGGATCGTGACGAGGACGAGAAGAAAGGGCCGCGCCTTCCCCAGGATCGGTCGCGCTTCTCGTTATGGATCTATCTCGCCATCTTTCTCGTCCTGCTCGTCCAGATCTTCTTCTTCTGGCAGGGCGTCGATGAGAACGACATCGAGTACAGCACCTTCCTGGACTACGTCGAACAGGGCTACGTCCAGGAGGTCGAGATCATCAATGACAAGCAAGTCGAAGGCACCTACTCCGAACAGGGCGTTCGCTCTGGCGACGTGCAGCTCGGCGAGGAGCAGCAGGATCTGCTCGGCAACGAGCAGGATCGCAACCGCTTCATCACCACCAAGCCCGCCGACCACGACCTCGTCGCCGTTCTGCAGGAGTACAACCGCCAGACGGCCGCCAATAGCGAGGAGCTCCCCGCCGTCTCGTACAGCGCCCGCTACGAAGAGAACTGGTTCGGCGGACTGCTGACGTGGCTCATCCCGCTCGGGCTGATCGTGCTGCTGTGGATCTTTCTGATCCGCCGCATGAACCCGGGCTCGCAGGTGCTCAACATCGGGAAGAACAAGGCCGTCCTCTTCGACGCGATGGGGGAGCAGAAGCTCACCTTCGAGGACGTGGCCGGGCTGGAAGAAGCCAAGGAAGAGGTGGTCGAGGTCGTCGACTTCCTGAAGAACCCGAAGAAATTCACCAGGCTGGGCGGGACGTTGCCCAAGGGCGTGCTGCTCGTGGGCCCGCCCGGCACCGGCAAGACGCTGCTGGCCAAGGCCGTCGCGGGCGAGGCGGGCACGCCGTTCTTCTCGCTCTCCGGGTCCGACTTCGTCGAGATGTTCGTCGGCGTCGGCGCGGCGCGCGTGCGTGACCTGTTCAAGCAGGCCAAGGAAAAGGCGCCCTGCATCATCTTCATCGACGAGATCGACGCCATCGGGCGGACCCGCGGGCGCGGCATGATGATGGGTGCCAACGACGAGCGCGAGAATACGCTCAACCAGTTGCTCGTCGAGATGGACGGCTTCAACACCGACAAGGGCGTCATCATCATGGCGGCCACCAACCGCCCCGACGTGCTCGACTCCGCCCTGCTGCGCCCGGGCCGCTTCGACCGGCAGATCCTGATCGACAAGCCGGACCGCCGCGAGCGCGCCGCCATCTTCAAGGTGCACACGCGCGAGCTGATTCTGGGCAACAACGTGAACCACGAGGTGCTGGCCGCCTCCACGCCAGGCTTCGCCGGGGCCGAGATTGCCAACGTGTGCAACGAGGCGGCGCTCCTGGCCGCGCGCAAGAGCAAGGACGCTATCGAGATGGAGGACTTCGAGCAGGCCATCGACCGCGTCATCGCCGGGCTGGAGAAGAAGAACAAGCTCATCTCGCCCGAGGAGCGCAAGATCGTGGCCTACCACGAGGCCGGGCACGCCCTCGTCGGCTGGTTCCTCAAGTACACCGACCCCGTCGTCAAGGTGTCCATCGTGCCGCGCGGGCTGGCGGCCCTCGGCTATGCGCAGTACTTGCCCGAGGAGCGCTACCTCTACACCAAGGAGGCGCTGCTGGACCGCATGACGATGGCCATCGCCGGGCGCGTGGCCGAAGAGATCATCTTCGAGCGCATCTCCACCGGCGCCCAGAACGACCTGGAGCGCATCACCAAGATGTCGTACGCCATGGTGGTCGATTACGGCATGAGCGAGAAGATCGGCTACGTCTCGTTCAACCTCTCGAACAAGGGCAACGACACGCCGGTGTTCGACAAGCCCTACTCCGACGAGACCGCCCGCCTGATCGACAAGGAGGTGAAGGTCATCATCGACGAGGTGCGCCAGCGGGCCCGGAATCTGCTGACCGAGAAGCGCGACAAGCTCGAAGAGATGGCGCAGGCGCTGCTCGAAAAGGAAGTGCTGGGCCCGAACGAACTCGTCGACCTCCTCGGCCCACGGCCGCACGGCGACTACGTGGAGTTGAACCGGTACGCCGGCAACGGGACCGCCGAGGAGAAAGACGAAAATACTGCGAAGGGCGAACCCGAGGCCGCGGAGCGCATTTCAGACGACTCCGCAGCCAGTCAGGAGGCCTCGCCCACTGGAGACGGCGCCGCGACCGACGCGGCCGATCCCGGACCGACGCTGTCCTGACCGGCCTAGCAACGACATGACGACGAGGGGGTGGCGCTGGCGCTGCCCCTTCTTTTTGGCCCTACGCGGTCCGCCAAAAGTCCACCGATACATACCGGTATATCGATGTGAATCCGCGCTCAGCGCGCTCCATCGGGACTTCGCACGCGGTTTAACGCGATCTTGATGCCACGTTTTGCAAAGGGGTCGCCAACCACGTATACTACAAGACTGTGACTGACGCCCCTCGCGGGGCGCTCCACTGATCGTACCAGCAACACGCGATACCACTGTGCCTACGATTCAACAGCTCGTCCGGAAGGGGCGCAAGACGCCGCGCAAGAAGACCAAGTCGGCTGCCCTGCAGGGCAACCCGCAGAAGCGCGGCGTGTGCACCCGTGTCTATACCACGACGCCCAAGAAGCCGAACTCGGCGCTGCGTAAGGTAGCCAAGGTGCGCCTTACGAACGGCATCGAGGTCATCGCCTACATTCCGGGGGAGGGACACAACCTGCAGGAGCACTCGATCGTGCTCGTGCGGGGCGGCCGCGTGAAGGACTTGCCGGGTGAAGTTCGCCGGCAGGGCCGTTCGAAGTACGGCACGAAGCGCCCGCGCTAAGCCTCGGGGCGTAACGATGACCGTGCACGAGTACCATTAAATACCGAGCGAGCGGGGCCGGAGTTGAGGCTCCATCCTGACACGCTCGACAATCGACTTTCATACGATGCGCAGGAGATCAGCAGACCAGCGGCAGACGAAGCCGGATCCGATATACCGAGACAAACTCGTCGCACGCTTCGTCAACTACATGATGCGCGATGGCAAGAAGAACGTCGCTCAGGGCATCGTCTACACCGCCTTCGACATCATCGAGGAGCAGATGGGCGAGCCGGGGATCGACATCTTCAAGAAAGCCATCAACAACGTGTCCCCGCTGGTAGAGGTGCGCAGCCGCCGCGTCGGTGGCGCCACCTACCAGGTGCCCGTCGAGGTGCGCCCGGAACGGCGGGTGGCGCTGGCCTTCCGCTGGATCATCCAGTACGCCAAGATGCGCAACGACCGCTCCATGGCCAACCGCGTCGCCGGAGAGCTCATGGCCGCGGCCAAGGGCGAGGGCGGCGCCATCAAGAAGAAAGACGACACGCACCGCATGGCGGAGTCGAACAAGGCGTTTGCCCACTTCCGCTTCTAGCCACGCGGTGTTTTTCTGCGGTGCAGCCACGATGGCCCGCCGCCTTCAACGCGAGATAGACCCGATAGCGATATGTCCACGAACGGACGCAACATACCGCTCGAAAAGACCCGCAACATCGGCATCAGTGCCCACATTGATGCGGGGAAGACGACCACCACCGAGCGTATCCTCTTTTATACGGGGCGTCTGCACCGCATGGGCGAGGTCCATGAGGGCGGCGCCACGATGGACTGGATGGAGCAGGAGAAGGAGCGCGGCATTACGATTACGAGTGCCGCCACGACCTGCTTCTGGCAGGACCACCGCATCAACATCATCGACACGCCCGGCCACGTCGACTTCACCGTTGAGGTGGAGCGCGCGCTGCGCGTGCTCGACGGGGCCATCGCGCTCTTCTGCGCCGTCGGCGGCGTGGAGCCGCAGAGCGAGACGGTGTGGCGGCAGATGAACAAGTACGACGTGCCGCGCATCGCCTTCGTCAACAAGATGGACCGCACCGGGGCCGACTTCGCCGGGGCCGTCGAGCAGATGAGGGAACGCCTGGCCGCCAACCCGATTCCGGTGCAGATTCCGATCGGCGACGGGGACATGTTCCGCGGCGTGATCGACCTGATTACGGCCAAGGCCATCGTCTGGCACGACGAGACGCAGGGCTCCACCTGGGATGAGATTGACATTCCGGAAGACCTGAAAAACGACGCCCGTCATTGGCGGATTCACCTGCTGGAGTCCATCGCCGAGTACAACGACGAGCTCCTGATGAAGTACCTCGAAGGGGAAGAGATTACCCCCGACGAGATCCGCAACACCGTCCGCGAGGCCACGCTGAACCTGGACATTACGCCCGTTTTCTGCGGCTCGGCCTTCAAGAACAAGGGCGTCCAGCGCCTGCTCGACGGCGTCATCGACTATCTGCCGAGTCCGACGGACATGCCGCCGGTGCAGGGCCACCTGCCGCGCAGCGAGGAAAAGCTGACGCGCGCCCCGGATCCGGATGGCCCGTTCAGCGCCATCGCCTTTAAGATTGCCACGGACCCGTACGTCGGGAAGCTGACGTTCTTCCGCGTCTACTCCGGTTCGCTGGAGAAAGGCTCCAAGGTGTTCAACGCCACGACCGAGAACCAGGAGCGCATCGGCCGCATCCTGTTCATGCACGCCAACAGCCGGGAGGACGTCGACCTCGTCCGCGCGGGCGACATCGCCGCCGCCGTCGGGCTGAAGGACGTCAAGACGGGCGACACGCTCTGCGACCCGGATCACCCGGTCGTGCTGGAGAAGATGGACTTCCCCGAGCCCGTCATCCGCATCGCCATCGAGCCCAAGACCAAGGCCGACAGCGACAAGCTGGGCCAGGGCCTGCAGAAGCTGGCCGAGGAGGACCCGACCTTCCGCGTCTCGACGGACGAGGAGACCGGGCAGACCCTCATCGCCGGCATGGGCGAGTTGCACCTGGAGATCATCGTGGACCGCCTGAAGCGCGAGTTCAAGGTGGAGGCCAACGTCGGCCGCCCGCAGGTCGCCTACCGCGAGGCCATCCGCGTCCCGGTGGACGAGCGCTACACGCACAAGAAGCAGACCGGTGGCCGCGGCCAGTTCGCCGAGGTCCACGTCGAGTTTGCGCCCAACGAAGAGGGCGTCGGCCTGGAATTCATCGACGAGATCCGGGGCGGCAACATTCCGAAAGAATATATCCCCTCGGTCGAGAAAGGCATCAAGAGCGCCATGGAGCAGGGCCCGCTCGCCGGATACCCGATGGAGGGCATCAAGGCCCGCCTCTATGACGGCAAGTACCACGACGTGGACTCCGACCAGATGTCCTTCGAGGTGGCCGGGCGCATGGCCTTCCGCTACGCCGCCCGCCGCGCCAAGCCGGTCCTCATGGAGCCGGTCATGAGCGTCGAGGTCATCACCCCCGAGGAATACATGGGCGACGTCATCGGCGACCTCAACAGCCGCCGCGGGCGCATCCAGAGCATGGGCCAGCGCCAGAACGCGCAGGTCATCAAGGCGATCGTGCCGCTGAGCGAAATGTTCGGCTACTCGACCGACATGCGGTCGATCACGCAGGGACGCGCCATCTACTCCATGCAGTTCGAAACGTACGAAG